>JAKSCW010000320.1 GCA_022360375.1 Balneolales bacterium | reverse complement strand
TATTCTGCCATATTATTCTCTTCCTGCTAATATCAGGAGATGGTCTTTCCCAAACCAGAGACCTGTACGTGTTCGAACATGGAACTACTAATCCTATTCCGGATGCTCATATTCATGATGATGAAAAAATGATTGCTCTGACGAATGGTTCGGGTTTCGCACAGATTCCATCTTCAATTAATGAAGTCACCATTCATGTCTTAGGATATAAAACTCAAACCTTCTCTCTTGTTGCCTCTGTTGATACTTTGTATTTGGAAAAAAAGGTGTATTTCCAGGATGATGAAGTAATAATTTATGGATATGGAGAAAGCGATTTAAATACCGGAAACTATCATCACAGCGCATCTCATCATACCCTTGATAAGCTTTTGAGTAATGTAGATGGCTTAGCTATGATACAACGAGGTGCATACGCCTGGGAACCCTCCGTAAGAGGTTTGGATGACCAGCGCATCAACGTGATGATTGATGGGATGCAGGTATTCAAAGCCTGCGTGGATAAAATGGATCCTGTAACTGCGTATGTAGAAAGTGATAACATTTCCAAACTGGATATTAACAAAAGCGGAACAGGGGTGGCAGAACATGGCGGGAGTAATGCTTCGATAAACCTCATTACTAAAAAAGCTACCTTTAATGCCATGAACTTTGATGTTAGAACCGGGTTCCGATATCCTGACAATTACCGGGTTTTAACTCTGAACTCAGACCTTTCCGGTGATCAGCATGCCTTACGATTTTCAGGTAGTGTAAAACAGGCAGATGAGTTTGTTGCAGGTGGAAATGAAACGGTAGCAAACACGGGTTTTAACAAAATTAACCTGAACCTCGGTTATCGGGGTAAAATCAGAAACGGAGATTTCCTGGATGTAAACTTCATTTTTGATGACGCCCGGGACGTCGGTTACCCGGCACTTCTAATGGATGCTACCCAGGCAACAGCCAATATGCTTCGTCTTCAGTATGAATGGACTAACCCGGAAACTCAGGCGCCCGGTGCTGCACTAATGATATATGCCAACAGTGTTCGCCACTGGATGGACGACTACGAGCGCGATGTAACTCATCGCGTTGTAATGGCCAATATGAATATGCCTATGTATGTCGACACATATACTACCGGGTTCCAACTCAGCAAAGATTTATCCATATTTGGAAACAATGGTTCCGCTTTTTTCGATGGGTATCTGACCAAAGCCTTCGGTGATATGGAAATGATCAGCATTTTCGATATAGAAGATATGTACCTGCTAAACCTTGGCGATGTGGTTACCGGAAACCTCCGTTTTGGTTGGAAAATGAATGTTCCGCTTTCTCAAAAACTACTATGGAAGTTCGAACAAAGTACCGAATTCACCAGAGTTGAAGTGACCGATGAAAGCAGCATTTCCTATTTTGAAGGGCTGTATGACCGTGATGTTAACCCCCGTGGCCGGTTCCTTCCTTCTGCATCCAGTAGCTTGCTGTATTTACACAACGACACATGGAGCGTGAATTTCGAAACTATGTTTTCTCAACGACTGCCCAATTACGTGGAACTATATGGCCAATATATATACAATTATGTAGATGGTTTTTTCTATTACGGAAACCCATTCCTGAAACCTGAAACCACATTGCATTTCGAGCTTTCCCCGCAATTCACTGTTGACAACTCATCGCTTTCCGTTTCTGTGTTTTACAAGCGGTTGTACAATTATATTTACGGGACCATTGATACCGAAACCAGTAATGAATTCTTCCAATTCAAAGATTACAACAACCTGGGTGATGTGAATATGGCTGGTGGAGAAGCCCGTTGGCTGTCGAACTGGGGAAGTGCCTTGAAAACCGATTTACGAGCTTCGTATTTGTATGCACAAAACCAGACACTCAATGACCCGCTTCCGCTCATTTCTCCACTTAATGGTTCCCTCACTACAACTTATTCGGTTACAGATAACAATTTTTCTTTTATGGTTGAATGGGCAACTAGGCAAACCCGAATTGCTGAACAAACCACGATTGAAGACCGGACAGATGGGTTTGTGATTCTGAATTTCGATTACACCCGAAGCTGGCTGAATGGAAAGCTGGTTTCGAACCTGGAATTCCGAAACCTGCTCGATGCATATTATAACCGGCATACCAGTATTGGAAATATTCCCGACAGTGGTCGGAGCATTATGTTAAGTGTGAAGTATCAATTATGATTACGAAATCGACTTTATTTGCCATATTGCTGTTCATCCTCCCATTTTCTTTACTTGCTCAAACAAGCATGAATATTGGGTTTCAGGTTTATCCTGCAGGTTTTGTTCCCACACTTCAAGGTGAACTGAATTTAAACAGTGACCTTCAGATATTTGGCCGAATCGGATATAACTTTACCGATCGAAATGATTGGGGGGAACACGATGAAGAAGAAGGTGGTGGGGTTGGTTTCGGTTTCGGATTCAAAACATCGAATATTCTTTTCGATAGAGTTTCTCTTCATGCTGCTACAGATTTTTGGTTTATGGATATTGACTGGACCACGTATATTCCATGTGAACCTGCTTCTGCGAGTTGTGGAAGAGGCCAACGTGTTGAAAGTGAGATTTACGGAGTCTCTGAAATAATTGTACTACAACCAGTGGTCGGCATTAATTACAGACTTCCCACTTTCAACCGCTTAATCATCGAGCCAGGCATCTCTTTTGGGTATGAAATTAATATTCATACCCAAGGAGAAGAAGTTGGTGACGGAGCGATTCTTTTAGGTGGAATCCAGATTGGCTATTCATTCAAGGCCAGGTAGTACAACTGCATAATCCGCAATTCGTCATACCCGATTTCTTTCCGGAGTTCATCATACACCAGGCGAAGCATATCGGCCCCTTTCTTTTTGAAGGCCTTTAATACCTGGTCACGTTGCCGGTCAGAAAGCTTAGAGGCCTGGAGTAATCCTTCTAAACGCAGCTCATTGCCCTCATCCAGGTACTTTTTCAGGTGAGATAGAATCGTCACTTCCTTCGTTCCGTGCTCTTCAGATAGCAATGAAATTGAACTTCCTGCATTAAACGATTCAGCCACCGTGATATATTTCTCCTTCTTTTCTTCTTCGCGAACCTTTTTAATCAGCGTTTTTTGCCGCTCCATGATATCATGATCGGTCGTAAAGGTTTTAATAATCCCGATAAAGGCATCTCCGAATTTCTTCAGCTTTACAGCACCTACTCCGTACAAAGCATCCAATGAATCTTTGGATTTGGGGAAGTAATACGCCATTTCAATGAGCGTGGTATCCGGGAAAATAGCATAGGGCGGAACATCGTCTTTGTCGGCAAGTTGCTTTCGTTTCTCACGCAGCAGCTCAAACAATTCTACGTTATACTCATTCTCAATCTCACTGGAAGTGCGGATTATATCTTCACCGGCCATCGCAACTTCGGTGCAGTCTAAAATTCCATACACATTCTCAATTCCTCTTCTAACCTTGCTGGCTGAATCCTCCAATTCGAGTACACCGAATGCACCCCGCCGCACATAGTGTTGCCTCATTAGTACTCTGAAAAGTTGCTCCCATTGCTTCCTCGACCATTCCAATCCCGTTCCATAGGTTTCCACTTTATCGTGTTCGTTCTCCAGAACTTTCTGGTTCTTTGATCCGCGAAGAACATCGATCACATGTCCGGCTCCAAACTCTTCCTCTAAATCCAAAATACATTCCATGAATTTTTTGGCTTGAAGCGTTAAATCCTCAACATCAGAATCTTCCGCGAGACTATTGTCGCACATTCCACATCCCTCTTCGGGGTAAGTTTCCCCAAAATATTCCATTAATGGCTTTCGACGGCAACCCCGGTCTTCCAGGAAATTGAGTAATTTCTCGAGATGTCGTTCCGCTACAATTTTTTCGTTGCCTTTCTTCTGGTTGATGAAATATTTGATCTTGTGAATATCAGAATAGCTGAATAGCAACACACAATCGGAACGTAGCCCATCCCGGCCGGCCCGGCCAATCTGCTGGTAATACGACTCGATATTCTGTGGCAAATCGTAATGAAACACGTAACGAACGTTCGATTTATTGATTCCCATCCCAAAAGCGATGGTTGCTACAATAATCCGGATATCGTCCCGAATAAAAGCACGTTGATTCACAGCCCGTTCTCTTGGAGTTAAACCTGCATGGTAGGGGCGAACCGAATAGCCTTCTTCATCCAAAAGTGCGGCCAATTCGTCTACCTGCCGTCGCGAAAAACAATAGATTATCCCTGATTGATTTTGCCGGGTATACAGGAAATCCAGCAGCTGGTTTTGTGGGTCCTTTTTATCTACAATTTTCAGAAAAAGATTGGGTCGGTCGAAGCTCGAAATAAAGGATTCCGACTCACCAAATTTGAGGCTGTGTTTAATGTCCTTTTGAACTCGTGGTGGCTGTTGCCGTTAACGCGATACAAACCGCATCCGGAAACTGAGCCCTGACCGAAGCTAATTGCCGATATTCCGGCCGGAAATCGTGGCCCCACTCCGAAATACAGTGCGCTTCATCTATGGTAAAACAATCCACTTTGATGTCTTTCAGCAATTCTTTGGTTTTATCCATCAACAGCGTTTCGGGAGCCACATACAATAGCCTCACATTCCCTGACTGGATTTGCTTTACATTATAGGCATACGCTTCCGGGCGAAGAGAGCTATTGAGAAACACGGATGGGATTTCATATTCACGGAGTTGTTCTACCTGGTCTTTCATCAACGAGATAAGCGGAGAAACCACGATGGTTAAACCTTCAAAAATAAGCGCCGGAATTTGATAACAGAGCGACTTACCGCCACCGGTAGGCATAATTACGAGCGCGTCTTTCTTATTCAGTACCTGGGTAATGGCTGCTTCCTGTTGCAGGCGAAAATCATCGTACCCAAAGGTTTCCCTGAGAATAGTTCTGGCTTGTTCGATCATGAAGTGAGTTAAATCCCTCGATTTTTAGTACTTAAAATAGCCAAGAATGAAATAAGATTTAAGCACTAGTTTTGGATTTTGAAAACTTTGCAAGTTAGTATATACTCACAAACATCAAGAATTATTGGGGAAAACCACATACGCATGTAGTTACGGGTACTAATGCATTAGTTAATTTTTAAGAAAAAAGGGGAATAATTATGTTTGGAATTGAAGCTTTGGATGTAGTCATCGGGCTCATCTTTATCTACCTGCTCTTTAGTTTATTTGTGAGTATTGTGAATGAGATAATTAATAGCCTCCTGAACCTAAAGGGTAGAAAATTATATAACGCTTTTGCGAAATTTGTAACTGAAGAAGGTTTAAAAAAACTTAAAAAAGATCCACGATTTCAACTTCTTCTTAAAGGTTCTCCAAAAATTAAACAGATACAGATTCCTGATAAACCTGAGGAAAAAGAAGATGAGCTCCAGTTAAACGGATCGGTTTTTCCCGATTACGTACCTGAATCGCTTTTTGCAGAGATATTGGATGATAAGGTCGAAAACTCATTGACGAAAATAAATGCCACTAAGGATGAACTTATTAACGCTTATGATGTAGTTATAGCCCAAGCCAGAAATTCCTATCGAAAAAATATTCAAATCAACACGTTTATAATTGGATTACTTATCACAATGGTATTTAATGTTGATTCTATTTCCATCTTTACTGAGCTCGCTAACGACCCAAAAAAAGCAGCTCTGATAGCGGATCAAGCAACTCAGTTTATTGCCATGAGTGATTCTGTAGATATTATCAAAAATAATACAACTGATTTAGACACGCTCGCTATTCAACTTCAAACACTCACTGAAGAACAGATACACCATATTAGTGCAAACCTTGGGGTGGGTTGGAATTTCCAGGAACCAGGCTGGGGATTCCAACCTTTGGCGATTCTTGGTTGGTTAATCACAGCCATTGCTTTGAGTATGGGAGCACCGTTCTGGTATGAGAACCTAAGAAGAGTTATTGACCTTAAAAATGAACTCAAAAAATAAATAGGCGAATTATGGAAAATGAAATCTACGAGTTGAAACCCATTCCAAGAGAAGTTAAGGTGCATAAAGATGATGAAATTTATTTAAGTGTAATGATTGGTAATGCACAAATAGGTACAAATACAGTTTCTTACAAGAATCAAACTTTAGTAAAAGGAGATCTAAAGGATTCTGCCTATTTAGGAGAAGTAAAAGATTTAAATGAGGATACTATTAAAGTTATAACCAAAGTTCTCGACGCTAACCCATCTACCGATAATTGTGTAATTACTACTAAGTTCCTAAACCAAAATGATGACGTATTATTTTCAAAAAAGGATCGAGGTGTGGCCCCAACTAATGGGATTGCTTTTTTTATTGGGCTTTATAAGCTGAAAATATTGAGTCTGATAATTATGTGTTTTCTTTTACTTCCTGGCGTAGCTTTTGGACAAGAGGAAAAATCAACTATCGACTTTGAAGATATTCTTATTCCAATTTCTCCCGGCTTTATTCTTTTGGAAGAAACTCCGGCAGTAATTGAAAGGCCCTCCACACCCCAAGCATTGGGTTTAAGTTTATTAGGTATTGAAGATGAATCATTCGCAGTTGAATTTGCGCCATATTGGTTAACAGACAAACCAGATCTTACTGCATTAGATTACTACTCAGGTAAGAAACCTATTTTTTCAAACTTTTCTATCTCATTAGCATCAGTAAATTCAGATACTTCAAGCTATGTCAGTATTGGTTTCAGAACCCGCCTGTTAGAAGTGTATTCAAAAGAGACGAGAAATAAATTGAGTACAATGATTTCAGAAATACGGGATACGTTAAATCTGATCAAATCATGTCATCCAGTGTACGATCCCTGTACCAAAGCAGATAGTACTCAGAATATAAGAGCTTCAAAGAACCTCAAAACTCAAAAGAATGAATTTGATGATACGATTGAAAAACCCATTTTATCAATTGATATAGCTTCAGCACTTGCCGGAGGAACCGATACCAGGGTAACTGAAGATATAGCACTAAGCAGGTGGGCAGCCTGGGCTAATTTAAATTGGAGACCCAACGCTGATAACTTTTATCTCACCATCCTTTCTAAATACACTCGAAATGTGGAATTCGAAGGTTATGACCCAGATACTGATCTTGCGGACTTAGGTACACGCTTTAATTACGACTTCGTCCCTTTTACAGTTTCACTGGAGTACATCCAGAGACTAAACCTGACAGAGGATATATACGACGATTATCGGTTAGCTATCGTTGGAAATTATAAGATTTCAGATTCTTTATATCTGACAACCACCTTTGGTAAAAACTTTACTGATGTAAACAATATTATTGCTTTAGCTGGAATAAATTTTGGACTCTCCAAAAGAAAAATTACAGCATCGGATACAGCAGATAACTAACCCTACTTACTCAAATACAAGCTCTTGAATTCGTATGGCCGTTTGAAGTGTTCGTCTTCGAAATTTTCGGCAAAGTAAATACTTTCGCCGGTTGACTTCATCTCCGGTCCAAGTTCTTTCTTCACTCCTGGAAATTTGTCGAAGGGGAACACCGGCTCTTTAATCGCCCAATTCACCAGTTTCGATTCCGTATCAAATTCACTGAGTTTGGCACCCATCATCACTTTCACCCCAATGGCGGCTTCGGGCACCTGGTTTGCTTTGGCAAGGAAAGGTACCGTTCGTGTAGTTCGGGGGTTAGCTTCCAGCACGTATACTTTCTCGTCTTTCACGGCATACTGCACATTCAGGAATCCCTGGATTTTCATCGCCTTTGCAATCCGGGTTTGGTACTCCCGAATAGTATCCTGCACTTCCTGGCTAAGCGAGTAAGGAGGTATCACTGCGGTAGAATCCCCGGAATGTACTCCGGCCGGCTCAATGTGCTGCATCATTCCCGAGATGTGTAATTCTTCTCCATCAAACACGGAATCCACATCCACTTCAATCGCATGCTCCAGGTACTTATCAATCAGGAAATCATTCTCCGGGTGAGTTTTCAGAATCCGGCCTACGTATTTTTCCATTTCCTCTCGTTTAACAGCAATGCGCATACCTTGCCCACCCAGCACATAACTTGGACGGATAAGCACCGGGTAGCCGATGCCGTCTGCAATCTCAAGGGCTTTATCCACTTCTTTGGCAGTTCCATATTCGGGGAATGGAATTTCAAGCCGGGTTAAAAGATCAGAGAATGCGCCGCGATCTTCCGCAAAATCGATCATCTCAAAATCGGTTCCGAAAATCCTGATTCCCGCTTTTACCAGGCGCTTACCCAACTTCAATGCCGTTTGACCACCCACCTGGATGATCACCCCTTCCGGTTTTTCGTGCTCGATAATATCAAGCACCCGTTCCCAATACACCGGCTCAAAGTAAAGCTTATCGGCGAAATCAAAGTCGGTAGATACCGTTTCCGGGTTACAGTTAATCATGATGGCTTCGTAGCCCATATCTTTTGCCGCCAGAACCGCGTGTACACATGAATAATCAAACTCGATACCCTGACCAATCCGGTTTGGACCACTACCTAAAATGATGGCTTTCTTTCTGTCAGTAACTTCGCTTTCGTTTTCTCCTTCATACGAGGAATAGTAGTATGGCGTTTGGGCAGGAAACTCCGCTGCACAGGTATCCACTACCTTGAAAGCTGGTTTCAGCCCCATGGAAAGTCGCTTAGTGCGAACCTCCTCATCGGTGATTTTTTCACCCATTTTACTCACCAGCCATGCAATCTGGGTATCCGAGAAACCAGCTTGCTTCAGTTCGTACATTTCTTCCCTGGTGATCTCCTCCAGCGATTGCCCCTCGGTTCGGTTTTCCAGGGAAACCATATATCGAATTTGCTG
>JAKSCW010000295.1 GCA_022360375.1 Balneolales bacterium | reverse complement strand
TAGGAGGAGGAGATAGCTTTATGGGTGTATTAATTTATGGTCTTCTAAATTATAAAAGTGATGACCAAAAAGCCCTCAATTTTGCGGTAGCAGCTTCTTGTTTAAAGCATACTATTCATGGGGATGCGAACCTGGTATCAGTGGATGAAGTAGAAAAACTAATGGGTGGAGATGCTTCCGGGAGGGTAAACCGGTAGTGAAGAATCAGCTTCTCGAAAATATCGCCGAATTTCCTGTTATTCCTGTGTTTTATCACCCGGAACCGGAAACGGCATTGAATGTGGTTTCTTGTTGTTATGAAGGAGGAATGCGGGTTTTTGAGTTTACGAATCGAGGTGAAAAGAGTATCGAAGTTTTCCATTCCATCATTGAGAACAGAAACCTGTTTCCTGGTATGCAGTTGGGTATTGGAACCATTATGGATAAAAACCAGGCAGGGCAGTTTATTGACGTGGGAGCGGATTTCATCGTGTCTCCGATTTTAGATTTCGAAGTTGGACAAATATGCTCGGTTCATCAAAAACCCTGGATTCCGGGCTGTGGAACTTTAACCGAGGTTATCAATGCTGATCGGGCCGGCGCCGGGTTAGTTAAAGTCTTTCCCGGGAATGTACTTGGGCCCGGGTTTATCAAGTCGGTTTTGGGGCCTTGCCCCCAACTAAAGCTAATGCCTACAGGTGGAGTTACGCCTGCTTCTGAGAACCTGAAGGAATGGTTTGGAGCTGGGGCATTTTCAGTGGGAATTGGGTCCAGCCTTTTCAACAAAGAGATAATTAAACCGGAAAACAGGACAGAATTACTGGCCAAAATCTTAGAAACAAAACATGTTTTAGAGGAGATTCCGGATTGAAAAGTCAACTGGTTCTTATTCTTTTTTGTACCCTGCTTCTTTCCTGTTCTCCAAAACAGGAAAATAAAACGTTACGCCTTGCCCATGCTTTGGATGTTAATCACTCGGTGCACAAAGCCATGGTGTTTATGGGCGAAGAACTTGAGACACTTTCCTCGGGGAAACTTAAAATACAAATTTATCCAAGCCAGCAATTAGGCGCTGAACGTGAGTTACTTGAGTTGCTCCAATTAGGTTCTATTGATATCACTAAAACATCAGCGGCAGTAGTGGAAAGTTTCTCACCAGAGTTCAGGATATTTAGCCTGCCGTATTTGTTCAGAGACAACGACCATATGCTGGCAGTTTTAAATGGAGAAATTGGAGAACGTTTACTTACCAGCAGCACCAGATTTAGGTTCAGAGGACTTTCCTACTACGATTCAGGAAAACGTAGTTTCTATACTAAAGAACGAAGAGTAGAAACTCCGGCAGATTTGGAAGGTCTCAAAATCAGAGTTCAGGCCAGTAATACAGCTATCCAAATGGTGAATAATTACAATGCAGCAGCAACTCCTATTCCTTTTGGAGAATTATACAGTGCATTACAACAAGGAGTGGTAGATGGAGCAGAAAACAATCCGCCAAGTTTTTACTTAACCAGGCATTACGAAGTTTGTAAATATTATGTGCTGAATGAGCACACCTCGGTACCGGATGTGCTTATGATAAGTGAGGTAACCTGGCAAAAACTTAGTGAACAAGAACGGGAGTGGGTAAAAGAAGCGGCGGAGCGATCCAAAGAATACCAATTCGAGCTTTGGAAGGAATCGGAGATGGAGGCATTGAAAGCGGTAGAAGAGGCGGGTGTAGAAATTATTTACCCGGATAAAACTCCGTTTATTGAAGCTGCAAAGCCATTGGTTGAACAATTTCTGCAAGATCCACAGCTACGTTCTCTATACAATGAAATCCAGGAACTTGAATAAACTCACTAAACATATTGACAATTCACTGAAAGTAGCTTTAGCAGTATTAATGGCACTTCTGGTAGTGAATGTATGCTGGCAGGTGTTTTCGAGATATGTGCTGTTGTCCCCGAGTTCATTTACTGATGAACTTGCCCGTTATTTGCTTATTTGGCTTTCGTTAATAGGAGCAGCGTACATGGTTGGGCAGAATGAGCATCTAGCGATCAATATTTTGTCCGAGAAAATGAATGCTACCACCAATATTCTCATAAAGAATGGATCCGTTCTGTTTTTCGCATTGAGTGTGATGGTGATTGGAGGCATTCTGTTAGTGTCTACCATTTTGGAACTGGAACAAAGGTCAGCCACTCTTCAAATCCCTATGGGATATATATATTTAGCGCTACCCATTAGTGGAGTACTCATTTGCTACTATTCGTTAACCAATATCTTTCAGTTTTTTAACGAGAAGGAGAGTTAATGGAAGTACTGATTCTGGTGATTAGTTTTCTTGTTCTATTGGCGGTTGGTGTTCCTATCGCATTTAGTATTGGTATTGCAGGTTTGCTTACTCTGCTAGTAAGTATGGATCCGGACATTGCTCTTGCCACGCTTTCGCAACGAATGGCAACCGGATTGGATAGTTTTTCGTTGCTGGCTATTCCTTTCTTCATTTTAGCCGGTCAGATCATGAATCGGGGTGGCATTGCTAATCGACTGATAAATTTTGCAAGAACACTTGTTGGAGTTTTTCCGGGCGGGCTGATTTATGTGAATATTATTGCCTGTATGTTGTTCGGGGCCATTTCCGGCAGTGCAGTTGCTGCAGCTTCCGCCATTGGTGGATTTATGATTCCTAAAATGGAGAAAGAAGGATACCCAAAACCCTTTAGCGCTGCAGTGAACATTGCATCCAGTACAACAGGGTTGGTGATTCCCCCAAGTAACATTTTAATCATTTACAGTTTAGCGAGTGGAGGAGCATCCATTACAGCGCTTTTCGTAGCCGGTTATGTACCCGGCCTTCTGATGGGACTGGCATTAATTGCGGTAAGCTATGTATATGCGCTAAAAAACGGATTACCAAAAGAACGTCTTAGTTCTATTAAAGAAGCCATTTTAAGCTTTATTGATGCACTGCCGAGTATATTTCTTTTAGTGATTG
>JAKSCW010000196.1 GCA_022360375.1 Balneolales bacterium | reverse complement strand
TGAGCCATGCCCAACCAGAACCAAATCGGGTTGCGGCTGCATTAGCAAATTGTTCTTTAAAAGCATCAAAACTTCCAAAAGAAGCATTAATGGCATCTGCCAAATCTCTGGAGGGTGATCCTCCGCCATTTGGAGAAAGAATAGTCCAGAATAATGAGTGATTAGCAAATCCACCACCATTATTTATTACCGCTTGTGCCTTTTCAACTGGTAAAGCCGCAATATTTGATAAAACGTCCTCAATTGCCTGATCGGCAAATTCGGTTCCCTCAAGCGCTGCATTTACTTTTGCAGTATAACCCGCATGGTGCTTAGAATGATGAATTTCCATTGTACGCGCATCAAAATGTGGTTCCAGGGCGTTGTAAGCGTACGGTAATTCAGGTAATGTGTAAGCCATAATTTTATTCCTTGAAGTTAGCGCTCCAAATAGTGTGAACTATTGAACGTCAATTGTTTATTTAGCTGTGAATTTAAATAAAGTGGGGAATAAAATCGTTCCTGTAGCTATTCGAAGTATCTATATTGATGATTTAGTAACACTATCCGGATATTAAACCTAAACGTAGTGTACGGCTTTAGGTAACCCTTCGGAATCATATTCCACTTGTTCCGGAATAGTTCGAATGCCCTCAACAACCGATTTCTTAGCGTAATAGGCAAGCGCCATTGCATCTACAATGTCATCTTCTCCAACATCACTGCGGCGATATTCTTCTTTTATTTCCCGGAAGAAATCATCGGCTAACATCTCTTCTGCCCGTATTAATTCAAGGCGGTGCCGAATTCCTTTCTTCAGGTTTTTCTTCTGAAAAATCATACCCCCATTTAATTTCTGGAACAACAATTCCGGGTGACTTTCGAGCACTTTTTCTTTCAGGGTTGAATCAGCGCGGAGCAAATCATCGATCAATTTGATTTTTGGAGTGATATTCCAGGCTTGCAAAGAGAGTTTTTTTTCTGTGTACTCGAAACTAGTCATATTTGCTTCAGCATAGGTGGGAGCTTCCAGGGCCGGGCGAATTGGCGGGCTGAATACACTGGGCGCATAATCTGCTCCCAGTTCTTTACGCAGTAACCGGTCACAGTCTCTGGTGTACTCTTCATCTTCCAGGCCGATAGGCATATCGATAAAAATGCGATCGTAGGCCTCGAAAATTTCCTTTAATTGCTCATTACTTTCCAGGATCTTGTACTCCTCCTCGCCGCTATCAAAAGAGATAAATACCCATCCCAACCGGCAACCGTCAATACCTGCTGTTTTCATAAATATTATTCAAATTAAGTTTGTCATCCCGATCCCGAATGCTTTCGGGGAGAGATCTGGGTTTCTCTCCGCCAGTCGGCGAATCGAAATGACAAAGCATGTTAAACTAATTATTTGATTATTCGCTTTAAGCTGATATGTAATTCATCAAGTTGCTCCTGCTCCACTTCCGCGGGTGAACTATCCATCATACTTTGGGCCCGTTGATTTTTCGGGAAGGCAATTACATCCCTGAGACTTCCCGCCTTGGTTAACAACATCACAATACGGTCGAGACCCAGGGCAATTCCACCATGTGGCGGAGCACCGTATTTGAAGGCATCCAGTAAGAATCCAAACTTCTCTTCGGCTTCTTCCTGGCCAATTCCCAACAATTTGAACATTTGCTGCTGAACCAACCGGCTATGAATACGGATAGAGCCTCCGCCAATTTCAGAACCATTCAATACTAAATCGTAAGCCCGGGCTTTTACTGACCCGGGATCACTTTCCAATTTGTGCATTTCTTCTTCTTTAGGAGAAGTGAATGGATGGTGCATGGCATGGTAGCGGCGGGTTTCTTCATCCCATTCCAGCAATGGAAAATCCGTTACCCACAAAAGATTGAATCTTTCTTTGTCGATAAGATCAAATTCTTCTCCAACCATTAATCGAAGCTGCCCTAACTGCTCTAACACTGATGGTTTCGGGCCTGCAAGAATGAACACCAGATCCCCGGTTCTGGCTTCAGACACTTCCACCATTTTGTCCACTATCTCATCAGTAAGAAACTTTGCCACGCTGCAAAGCACTCCATCTTCCTGCATCTTGATGTAAATCAGTCCGCCTGCTCCGGTCTCTTTTTTCACGCGCTCTGTCCAGCGATCGATGGCGCCACGCCCCATTTCGCCTTGTCCGGGAATGGTTATTCCAACTACAGCTCCTCCATTAGCAACCGTCCCGGAGAATACTTTAAACTCGGCATCCTTAACAATGTCAGAAAAATCCACGAATTCAAGGCCGAACCTGGTATCCGGTTTATCTGAACCGTAGGTACTCATCGCATCATCATAGCTCATTCTTGGAAATGGAGTATGGATATCAACACCAATCGTTTCCTTAAAAATGGTTTTGATTAGCCCCTCGTGCATTTCAAAGACCATTTCCTCGTCCACAAAACTCATTTCCACATCAATTTGGGTGAATTCTGGTTGGCGGTCGGCCCGGAGATCTTCATCCCTGAAGCATTTTGTAATTTGGAAATAACGATCGTACCCTGAAACCATCAACAACTGTTTGTAGGTTTGCGGAGACTGTGGGAGTGCAAAAAACTTCCCGGGATTTACGCGGCTGGGCACCAAATAATCCCGTGCTCCCTCGGGGGTACTCTTCATTAATACCGGAGTTTCCACTTCCGCGAAGTGATTTGCATGATAATATGCCCGAATTGCCTGATATGCTTTGGAACGCAGCATCAGTTTTTCCTGCATTTCCGGGCGGCGCAAATCAAGGTAGCGATAACGGAGACGGGTTTCTTCATTGGTTGGAATTCCGTCTTTGATTTCGAAGGGCGGGGTATCCGCTTCAGAATATATTTGAAGATCAGTTACTTCTATTTCAATCTCGCCGGTAACCAAGTTTGGATTGACGTTTTCTTCCCCACGAGGAATTACTTTTCCTTTAATTCCAATTACATATTCAGCACGCAATCCCTCAGCTTTTGCGTGCAATTCCTCATCCGTTTCAGTAAATACAATTTGAGTGATTCCATAACGATCTCTCAGATCGATAAAAATAAGCCCACCCAGATCACGCCGTGGCCCAACCCATCCGTTTAAGGCAACTTTCTGGCCAATGTGTTCTTCAGTAAGCTCTCCGCAAGTATGCGTTCTTTTAAAAATCATGTTCTTCGTGAATCGTGGAGTGATATTTTGTGTTGCAAAGGCGCGAAAAATACGCATATTGAAAACGAATAGCTCGCTACATGTTTACTGAACTCATTTTTTTAATAAATCTGTGTGCCACCCTTTTTCTAACCGGGCTGATATGGGTAATACAAGTTGTGCACTACCCATCCTTTCGTTTTGTATCTGAAAAAGAATTCCTGGCTTTTCATCAATTCCATAGCCAAAGAATAAGCTATCTCGTTATTCCCACGATGACTATTGAATTGATTACCTCGGGAATACTTTGGTGGCTTTCAACCTGGTTTAGTTTAAATAGCATTGGTTTCTACCTTGTTATACTTATCTGGATAAGTACCGCGTTGTTTTCTGTTCCCTGTCATTCAAAATTGTTGCATGGAAAAGACATGAACATCCTAAATAAATTGGTATCCACAAATTGGATCAGAACTGTTCTTTGGAGTACTAAAATGCTTGTGTCTCTATGGGTTCTTCATAATAATTAAATGTTTTAGGGTTCGGATTTTTTAATTACATTGGCAATCCATCTACGGAAAAATTAACGCCATTAAGCCTGGGGAGGTCTTTAATGAGCACGATCAATACGATTGTTGCGGACGGCAACGAAATTTTTCGATATGGGCTCTGTTCAATTCTCAGTGAAAATGGATTTACCATTACCAGCGAAATTGACAACGGAGCACTTATTCTTACCGCTTTCGAAAGTGTGAAGCCGGAGCTATGTGTTGTTTCATTTTCAATGCCCGAAATAAGTGGCATTCAGCTAGCCAATAAGATTATTGCAAAATATCCCGAAGCCAGGATTTTGATTATGGCAGATACAGACAGTGATGCCGTTCTTAACGAGTTTCTGGATTCCGGAGCCCAGGGATTGCTTCTCAAAAATGCCCACCGGCTTGAGCTGATAGATGCCTCCCAGAAAGTAGCCCGTGGTGAGACTTTTCTTGGCAAACAGTTCTCTAAGATGATGACCAGAGAGTACTTGCGACTGGCTAAGATGAAAAAAAACAGGAAACAAATAACATTGAGAGAACGGGAAGTATTGGCCCTTTTAGTGGACGGGTTAACCAGTTCCCAAATTGCAGAGCGCTTATTTATCAGCCCCAGAACAGTGGATAAGCACCGAACAAACCTCTTAAAAAAGTTGGATCTGAAAAATACGGCTGGCCTGGTCAGATATGCTTTGGAAAACCAAAAAGGGTTGAAGTAAAAGCTACTACGTATTTATACGTAGATAAATTACATAAATCTTGCTATTGAGGTAGCGCTTCCTTTCAATTAGTTTATTTATGCAAATGGGGTAATAGCCGTCTGTAGATGATATTAGCCGACTACCATTGATTTGGGGTCGGCTTTTTTATTGGATCGATATTTCTTTGCTATTTCACCAGCAACATCTTCCTCGATTCCGTGAACTCCCCGGAAGTTAACTGGTACATGTAGATCCCGCTTGGCAGGCCAGACGCATCGAAATTGTAGGCGTACTCTCCGGGGGCTAATTGCTCATTCACCAATACCGAAACCACCTGGCCCAGCACATTAAACACTGCCAGTGTCATGAATTTATTTTCCGGGACGGAAAAAGAAATGGTAGTAGATGGGTTGAAAGGGTTAGGGTAATTTTGCTGAAGAGTAAATTCGCCGGGTAAACCATGGCCTTCTTCATTGGAAGTGGAAGTTCCACAGGTTCCCCAAATGGGTTTATTGGCTTCTTCAAGGGCACTGTTTTCTGAAAAATCATTGGGCTCGGATGTGATATTATCCACACACCAACCGCTTATGTTTTGATTAAAAGCTAATGCGTATAAAAACATACCATTCATAGAAGTAACATTGCCTACATCCCAAGCCCCAATATTTTGATTAAAAGAAGTAGCATCATAAAACATATGACTAGTTTTGGTGACATTGCTTACATCCCAAGCTCCAATATCTTGATCAAAGGAATGAGCGCTTCGGAACATAAAACGCATAGTGGTAACAGAACTCAC
>JAKSCW010000413.1 GCA_022360375.1 Balneolales bacterium | reverse complement strand
ATAAAACAACTTACAAATAGTAATAAAGACCAGGTTTTTTTTGAGTATTTCATAATGTTGTTTGGTTTAAAGTCACTTCTGATTTTTATAGATGAGAGGATTCATTTCTGAAATCGCAAGATCACCCGGATTTAATCCGGGAAGAAAAGCATCCCGATCGAGGATGTGGTTTTTATTGCGGAATTCACTCACTTTTATTCCGTCTTCCATATAGATAATCGTCATTACGGCTCGTACTTTGTCTGAAGTATTTGCAGAAGCACGATGGAATGTCCAACCGGAATGGAAACTCACTTCACCCACATCAAAACCAGTATCAATAAACTCCAGGTTTGCCTCAGCGAGCGCTCTTTGAATCTTGTCCTCACTCTTATCACTTATTTCCAGATCGCGGCCGAAATCATATTTCTGACTTCCCATACTAAATGCCAGCGGGCCCATTTCCCTGGTTGTTCTTTGCAGGGGAATCCATGCAGTAACAGTATTTAAGGTATCTAAAGGCCAATAATACTGATCTGCATGCCAGGGAGTGATGTTACTTGTTTTACCTGTAGGCTCCTTGTATAAAGCCTGATCGTGATAAAGCCGGACACCTTCCACTTGCATCAGGTCTGCTGCTATTTTACCCAGGCGTTTGCTAAGAACCAGTTTCTTTACGGTTTCATCAATCCGGAACAGGTTACCTATTTGAATAAAGGCTTTTTCGAACGTGGTTCTCTCCTCCATGGTTTTTTTCAGCAACGGATTCCGCTCGTGAACTATTCTGGTAATCTCTTTATTGAAGAAATCGAGCGTTTCCTGGCCGAATACGTGTTTCAGCTTTATAAACCCATTCTCTTGGTACCAGCTAATCTGCTCTTCAGTAATTGGATAAGCTTCACCAAGTATGTGATCCAACGTGTTCATACAGAAGCCTCCTTCAAAGACGCGGCGGAATCGGTATCCAAAAACAATTTCGCGCGGGGATGTTTTTTTAAAATGGAAGCCGGGCAAGCAGTAGAAATTTCCCCGAAAATGGTTTTCTGCACCGCTTGTGCTTTTGTTGAGCCCGGTACAACTACTGAAAGAAAAGTTGATTCAAGTAACGTGGGAATGGTTAGCGTAATCGCTGTTTTCGGTACTTTTTCGATCGAATCGAATTCACCGTCATTTACCTGTTGCTGGCGGCATATCTCATCCAGTTCAACTATTTTAATTACCTCGGGATCATCAAAATCGGCTACTGGCGGATCGTTAAACGCAAGATGACCATTTTCACCAATGCCTAAACAACAAATATCAATCGGAGCCTCCCGTATCAATGAGGTATAGGCATTTATATTATCACTCATATAATGGATGGCTTTAAGGTTGATAAACCTGAAAAGCACGGCTTTCAGATAATTGCCAAAACGCTGGGAGGCATCAACCGGTAATGTATGGTATTCATCCATATGAAAAGCGACCACCCTGCTCCAATCAATATCGCCAATATTCAGAAGTTCAGCATAAAACTCCCTCTGGGAGGCAGCCGCTGCAAAAATGATCCGTACTTCAGCTTTTTCTTCCAGAAGCCGGTTGATTAATGTGCGAACATGATGGGCTGCGGCCGCACCCAGATGTTTTCTATCCTGGTATACACATACTTCCAGTTTATCAAAATTGTATTTAGAGACTGACCTCATTATTCAATAATCCTGTATCTGTTTTTGGTACTACGCATCTCTGAATCGGGAAGACGGAAGCTAAATGCCCAATCCCCGGAAGTATTCGTAATTCTCACCATAAGGTGATTTCTTCCGGCTTTTAAGGGTAAAAACAATTCGTCTTCATCCAGTTCAAACTCTCGTTTTGCATAGTTCTTATGCACCGATTCACCGTTTACATACACTTCTACTCCATCACTGCTTCCCAGCATTGCCCTGACTGTTCGGTCTTCAAAAATATCGATGTGAGCAAAGGCATACATCACCACATTTTCGTTTTGTCCGTGAAGTTCATCCAAATCAACTTTCGCAAAATAGGGTGTATTTACTCTTCTCCACCGGTATTTCACGCCATCGTGATAAAACTCCTCGGTCACATTCGGAAAGGTTCCGGCAATTCCGCTCATATCTTCCAAATGATCCACTCCGGGGTCTTCAAAACCACCTGGATTAGGAATAGGCTCTATCATCAGCCAACCCTGGAAATACCACCCTTCGGTTTCGGTTATTTCAAGGCGAACACTGGCTGCTTCAGGCAGAACTTTCCCTTTATCAAAATCATATATCGTTTGTAATACGGTTTCCCGAAGCTCAGATAATGACTGAAGTTGCGCTTCGTATTTCGAAATAATCCGGTCCAGCGCGTACACCCGGTTTTCATTCACCCATAAATATTGGTTTTCCACTTTGAGCTCGAATAGCTCTTCATAGGTTTCATTGATGCCTTCAAAAGCGGAAACAAGAAGTTTGCGGGCTTCTACGGGTTCAGCTGATTGAATGTGAACTGCTTCTTTGTAGAGCTTCGAGGATTCAACGATATTTAATCTTCCCTGGGCCAGGTAGGTATACAGTTCGATGGTGTGCTGGATGAATTCCAGGTCCTTTTCATACATCAAAGGATCAAATTCTTCAAGATATCCTTCAGCTGCTTCTGTAATCTCCAGCACCTCAGACCAGTCAGCAGTGTTAATCAACACACTTTCACCAACTTCAGGTACCAACGGATCCCAAAGAACATCTTCATTCATTT
>JAKSCW010000326.1 GCA_022360375.1 Balneolales bacterium | reverse complement strand
TGTGAGGTGTATATTGACTTTACCTCCTTCTCTAGTTCGTCTACAAATCTCTGCGACACGTCCTCGTCCTCTGAGGTTGCAGTATACTCAACTAGTTTATCGTATTTATCATCGAAGGTGCATTTGATGAAGTAGCTGAAACCATCTGGATTGTGCTTTTGTAGTTTCATTGTGTATGACTTATCAGGATTCGGTTGAGCTGAGTGAAAAGCCTTCATCAACGATTCAAAATCTGCATAGATGACAAAGGGAACATCTATCTTTTTATGGAAATGACCAAATGATACTGAAGACCCCTCTTTTGGCATAATCACTTTCACCTCTTCATGTTGACCACATAACTCTTTGTGGTCATCTAACAGATCCCGTCTCCCAAATGAGTTGAGACATCTCATGCAGTAAAACTCCTTTCGCTCATTCTTTGTCGTCTGTGATGCCAACAAACGACTCATATCCTTTATGAGACAGTAGTGCTGCTTTTTGTCGTCATGAATGAGGAGTAGATTTATTTCTGTGGGGTGGTTGGATTTACTCAGTCTCAAGGGATATACTTCAGTTCCATCGAGTCCTAAAACATTCACAGTTATCTCATTCAATCTCTCAAATTTGTGAATGTCTTTCAGTTCCATAGGCCACTTGAGTCCTTCCCAGTTCAGCTCAAGTGATTGCTTTCGTAATATTTTGCTAATCCTTTCAGCGTTCTTATCAACCGGGTTCAGCGCTCTCGTAACACACCATTTGAAGCATTCGTTATCCTCGTTCTTCATGTTTATGATTGCACCCTTATTCTTGATTTTAGCCGGTAGCGGAATGTAAGAGGAACCGCTCAGAGGATTGTGTCTTACTGTGTGAAGCGTAACATTCTCAATCGATTCTATTGTCCAATTAGAACCCTCGCTTTGAAAACGTGATAGACTCTCCATAATCTTTTCCACTGATCGATGATAGAATTCTCCGAGGTTGGTGCCTTCAAAAATCGACTCCGTAAACCCGTGAAAAAATGTAAACGATACAGTTTTGTTTCCAGTTGCAATGTTCATCTTTGCCATAACACACTCAACAACTAATTTAGCCTTAA
This sequence comes from Balneolales bacterium, assembly GCA_022360375.1. Taxonomy (GTDB): domain Bacteria; phylum Bacteroidota; class Rhodothermia; order Balneolales; family Balneolaceae; genus HXMU1420-13. The sequence goes on along the minus strand of JAKSCW010000326.1, from coordinate 3,044 downwards.
CGTTTCTGTTTTCTCGAAGGTGTGCGGTGATGGTTGGTTGAACAACCGACAAAAATTCTCTCAGATCGGTAAATCCTCTCTGACTTACGTCAATGGTATACTGTTTGGCAAATTTTCTCAACGAGGACATGCCCTCAACGAGACTAAATCGTGATTGACTCCCCAGCTCCTTCTTCACGAGCTCAGAGAGTTTGACAGATTTATTCGGCTTGGTCTCTCGATTCCCTGTCAATTCCATAAGATTTTTACTTATCATGTCTGATAGCGATGACGAAGCCTTCGCAGCCTTAACAACGACTTTTGTCGTCTGATTTTTCAGCCAGTCAAAGGCCTTGGGTACCTTTTTAGGTAGTGCTTCAACCAACTCTACACCACTCTGTATAAAGTTGGAAACTATCTCCTTTCCTCGTTGAAAGGTTTTTTGTGTTCGTGGTGCTGGGGTGGGTCGTGGTGCTGGGACGGGTCTCTTCGTCCGTGGCGCTGGGGTGGGTCTCTTCGTCCGTGGTGCTGGGGTGGGTGGGATAGTACCACCGTTCGAGGAGGGAGAGGTCTTGGGAGGAACATACTCCTGCCCGTTTGGTAACACAAAGCTGATTTTTCGCTTGCTTGTCGTGTTGCTTGAGGATGGTGGAGTTGACTCCACCAAAAGCTTTATTAGATCAGCCTTTCGAAGGGCTGAGTAACGTGTTAAACCGCTCGATTTTGCGATTGCACGCAATTCTCTGACAGTCTTCTTATTCATTTCACAATTCATACCGAATGTTTGGTAATTACTTATCCGCAAGATTTCTTTATCCCATTTTTTTTGAAATTTTTCTGAGGTGGATAATCTGACTTTCTCCTCACTAGTTTCAAGTGAGGAGTCATTAGTTCAAAGCAAGCTTATTCATCACTCGAAGTGATTTCTTTCGGCTTGACTTCAACTGTGTTTTCACCCTCAAAGTTACACATTGTATCAACTAAGTTGTTCTTTTTGAGAAGAACTATTTCGTCGTGTTCTTCCAACTCGACGGTTGATAATGTGGGAAATTTAAGTGGTGGTGGTGGTGGAGGTGGAGGTGGTGGTGGTGGTGGAGGTGGAGGTACCCCACTAAGTGTGATGTGGTACTTGCCTTTCCAATCTCGCCCATTATAATTTGCGATTATCCCGCTATTCCGACCGATAAACTTTGCAGCTTTGTATGTACTTGGAAACTCGTGAATCTCACCCGTTTCCAAGTCTCTCAATGTTACAGCTCTAGGGTTCACTCGCATTCCTCGAATTCTACGATTCTCATCTGCGATTTGCTGTTGTGTACGCTTAGGCTTCGGCTCTTCCGGTTCAATTAGGCCTTTGCTTCTCAAAATCTCGATCAATTCAAATTTGTTCATTTTAGAACATCCTTTGATGCCATTGCTCTTGCAGAGAGCGTATAATTCTGGTCGATAATACTTCATAGTAGTGTTCTCTATGTTTGTTTTTTATTTTTTTTAACACTTTTTTAAAAATTAATAAACCACATTGAAGTTGTTTCCATTGCTTTGCATTAGAATTTTTCGATCACTTAGTACTAAGGCATATGCCTGTGTGTTGGCTGGCGCATTTCCTTCAAATCTAACCTTAATCTTCACGTCAATCGTTGAGGTTTTGAGCCTTTCACTCTGCTTTGAAACGTCAAAGACATAAAAAGGATAAAGGTCCTTCCAATCTGATGGACTAATATTACAGTGGGAAAGCTCTGGTGTTAGACCAGAGTAGTTAGCTCTAAACTTTGTAACGTCTCTAAAGAGCCTCGCAAATCCGTTTTGTGCGATATTGAGGTCATAGTCAGTTCGCGGGTACTGGATGTTGTTAAGATATACTGCCATGCTCTGCACGTTACAGTGATTAAAGATGCTACGATTCCATTCCTGATCGGGTGTATCATCAGCAGGTTTTGTTTGGAAGGCTACCAATATGTAGCGAGGTTTCTCTGCACCAGCCTTAATAGTTAGACGCCAGTCAAAGTTTGTACTCTGTGGAACTGAGATATTATCTGCCTGCCGCATTCGGTAATCGATCGACAGTTCAGTTTTGTTCTCAATCTCCTTCATAAGAGCAAACTTTTCTTCGTCGTTAGGCTCTACAATTGGTAGATACCATGATATTTTGTCGAGGGTGACCTTACCAGCATCTGTGGCTGCATTTTTGAATATAGCATCTGTATCTGCCGTCCTCTTCAGGGTTAATTGTTGTTTCAAGCCATAGATAACTTTCGTATAGTCTTCAGCAAAACCAAAGATCTCCTTCAGTGGGATCTGAACTTGAAACCTACCCTTCTCCTGAGGTGATTGAATGATCCATTTCTGTCTTATGGTAAAGCCTGCATTCTCATTAGCTCCTGTGATTGCTGCGTTTACATTAGTATCTTTCACCCACATCTCGTTGAGACCATCTGTTTTAGACTGGTCATCGCTGACTGTGAGAGCCTTAAGCATCGTGAGTGATTGACCTGGATAGCGCACCGTCTCGATTTCCTTACCACCCAAGTCATACCTAAAAGAATCGAACAAGTGCATAACACCATTATTGGTTAGAGTTACCACATCTGCATTAACGTAAGCAGAGCCATCCTCTTTAGTTAAACGACCATTAAAAAGTAGATATGACTCGCTCGGGTGAGAAAAGATGTCTTGTGATTCGACTGTTATGCGGATATCACCAGTGGTATTAAGTTGCGTTCCGGTGATTGGGGTATACTCCATAAATTCATACTCTTTGATGCTTTCATCAAAAACTAAATTTTCATTCCAATTCAGAATTGCTGCTGATTTCGCCATCGTTGTTTACTTGTTTACTTATACTGTTGCTTTAATATTTTTTTTGTTTTTTAAAAACACCATCTTAACATCACGGCTTTTTCCCAACATTCGTCATGCAAAGAATAGCGCATGACGAATCCTTTTTTCAAAAAGCGACATTTACAGCACAATAATGGTACATAGCGGTAATGCTCTCCTAAAGATCTTTATGGTACAATATTGTACCATAAAGATCTTTATGGTACAATATTGTACCATAAAGA
>JAKSCW010000197.1 GCA_022360375.1 Balneolales bacterium | reverse complement strand
TATAAACGTAGTTTCCGTACCAATACAAGCGGTCACCGTTCGTGATTTTGCCAAAGACAAACCAACCAGTGACGAGGAAGGTGAAAATTCTGAAGAAGCTGAAGTACAACTCGCTTCCGATTCGGATGTTGATGATTTGTTAATCGAAAGGGAAGATATCCGGAAAGTGGTATTCAAAGTAGTGGATGGAAAAGCCATTCGTACAGAAGTTGAAACCGGAATAAGTGATAATACGCATATCCAGATCACCTCAGGTTTAAATGCAGGAGAAGAAATTGTGATTGGAGGATATCGTGTACTTTCGCGTACTTTAGAGAACGATGAGGCCGTTGAAGTAACGAATGCACCTAATGATGAAGAGGAAGATTAATATGAGTAATGCAGTTATTCAGATTTCGGAATTAAAGCGGGAATATCAGATGGGGGAGACTATCGTCCGGGCGTTAGCGGGTGTTTCCTTTGAAGTGGATCGCAATGAATATATCGCAATCATGGGGCCATCCGGATCTGGTAAATCTACACTCATGAACATGATTGGATGTTTGGATACACCAACAGCGGGTGAATATATCCTGAATAACAACCGGGTAAGTGAGATGGATGATGCAGAATTGGCTGAAGTCCGGAACCGTGAAATCGGATTTGTCTTTCAAACCTTCAATCTGCTCCCCAGAACGAGCTGCCTGGCAAATGTTGAGCTTCCTTTAATATATGCCGGGGTAAAGTCTTCTGAGAGAAGAGAAAGAGCGATCGAAGTGCTTACAAAAGTTGGATTAGGTGATCGTGTGGATCACAAACCTAATGAGCTTTCGGGGGGGCAACGTCAGCGTGTGGCAATTGCCCGTGCATTAGTAAATAATCCTTCGATTCTTCTTGCCGACGAGCCAACGGGTAACCTGGATAGCAAAACCGGTGTTGAGATCATGTACCTGTTCGAAGAACTTTATCGCCAGGGAAATACCATCATCCTGGTTACTCATGAAAATGAAATTGCAGATCACGCCAGAAGGATTATTCGGCTACGTGATGGATTAATTGAATCGGATACGACGGTTGAACAGCCCGCATTAGCTGATAAAGAACTCGTTTAAACAGAAAAGGCGCCTAAAGCGCCTTTTTTTATGATCAGGATTTTTCTGTTAGTTTCGCAATCCAATCCCTAATCCCACATTGTAGGTTGCATATTCTGCCAGAGTAGCTTCTGCATAAATCCGGAACACCGCAATTTTGAACTGAAGTCCACCAAGCAGATGAGCAGCAGCATCGCTGTCTTCTGAATAAGAAATGGGGTCGGTAATAGTTGCTCCTCCAATATTGAATTCGCCACGTTTTTCCAATTCAAATGTTCCGGTCTGGTAACCAAATCCTGCATAAGCAGACAAAAAAGGAAGCGATTTACCTACCAGGGCATTAAGTACGAACCCGTTGGTAGTAGTTTCTATAGTCTGGTTACCAGTAAGGTCAGCATTTAATTGCACAGAAGTGAAAGCAGCCATTACAGATAAATCTACAGGAAGAAGCTTACCTCCGGGTAACCACTGGTTGATCCCATGTTTTACACCCACACCAAAAACAGCGATGTCACCGTAATCGTATACGGCCGTTTCAGGGATATATCGCAGGGTTAAATCTGTTCCCTTTATCAAACCCACATTCCCCTGGATCATCGCAATAGGAACGTAATTGAAGCCAGTACCGGCAGGAGCTGTTAACAAATTAGTTCCTGAACCTGCAATTTGTAAAGACTGCCCGGGAGAGTCATCCCCCGATATAGTACTTGAAGATGTTCCTACTATATCAAAATCGCCCGCCAGGTCCAGATCGTTCATATCAAAACTCTGGGCACCACTTGGTACAGCTGCTACCGCTGTTCTGAATTGGAGACTAAAGCCTAGTGTTTTTGTAGGTTCCGCTTTAGTTACCCATCCTGAATTTAAGCTGGTACTTAACCCGGTGGCGAGAGGCTCTAAATAAGCCCTGGTCAGTATTTCGACATCTTCAAGGGCCACACTGTAAAAGGCATCAAGTTGATCAAGCTGGGCTTTGGCAGGGTTAGAAATTAAAAGAAATCCCAATAGTACTGCTATTGAAAAACTACTCTTTAAAATTTTCGAAAACATGGGAATACTCCTTCGTTCGTTTGTTGTTTATGGAATAATATTACCAATAATTCACTGAAAATATATCATTTTCAATGATTTCTTAATGTTATCCGCCGATGGATTCCAGCATATTAATGTAGGAATTGTAACGCCCCGCATCAATTTGCCCTTCTTCAAAAGCAGCAACAACTCCACAACCTGGTTCGTGAAGATGTGTACACGTGTTGAATTTACAGTTTTGGCGGGGCTCCAACATCTCAGGAAAGTAAAGTGATAACTCCCAGGGTTCGATATTAAACAACCCAAATTCCCGTATTCCGGGCGTATCTACCAAAAAACCACCATTATCCAATTCAATCAGTTTAGCAAAAGTAGTGGTGTGTTTTCCTTTATTCGAATAACTGGATATTTCCCCAATTTTTTCGGAATAACTTGGGTCTATAGTATTAAGGAGGCTTGTTTTCCCAACACCTGATGGCCCAATAAAAGCCGATGTAATCCCTGCCATGTGGTCTCTGAGGGGTAACAGACACTCCGGATCGTTTGCATTGGTAGTAAAAACAGTATACCCCAAATGCTGGTACAGACCCTGAAGTTCTTCTATAAATGCTTCGTCTTGTTTAGTGGCCAGGTCAATCTTGTTAATAATAATACTCGCCTCAACCTCATAAGCTTCACACGTGACGAGAAACCGGTCGATAAATCCTTCTTTTAGTTTTGGTTTACGAATCGATTGTACTACAAATGCGCGATCTAAATTAGCTGCCAATATATGTTCACCTCGCCGGCCATGGGTGGCTTGCCGGGTTATATAGTTTTTACGCTCGTGGATATGTTCAATGGTTCCTGTTCCGTCTTCATTAAAGGAAATATCCACCCAATCTCCTACAGCTATAGGGTTTGTGACTTCTTTGCCATCCAGGCGGAAACGACCAGGCAGCCTGCTTTCCGTTATTTCTTTTTCATGCTGAACTTTATACCAGCTTCCCGTTGATTGAATAACACGACCTTTTTGCATGACCTGAAAATACGTAAGAGAATGAAATCCTCAATGTTTTTTATGAGTGTCGTCTATTATTCAACTATGATAAAATCGATTTTTCTTTCAATTTTCTGGTCAGAAATGAGATCTCTGATCTCAATTTCCAGGGTGTATTTTCCTTCTTGCAGGTCTCGCGTTTGAATTTCAATGTCCTCGCTGAACATTCCTCCAATGGTGGTAAAGGTGGCGCTCAATCTCACTTCATTGGCTCTGCCCCGGATCCATTGAAAAGATCGTGGTTTGGTGACCTGGTAGTTAAACTGAAAATGCCCTTCCCCATTCTCGTTGGTGGCAAGGTTATACACTTCAAAGTGCATGGCAAGAACCTCATTCATAGGAATAGTTTTATCATGGCTTGGGGTGAAAGGAATAAAAGCCTGTTCCAATTCATAATCCATATCGTAGCCTAAAATAATATCAGCCAGTATCAGTTCATCTTCTTTCCATTCGAGGTGATCAGGGAGTTCCACGATCGCTTTACCAATTCCTTTCAATGTTGGGTCGAACGGGGTATCCTGGTCATAGATACCAGGATCATGGGTGCCATATAATTCCGCATACACAACGGTTTCTTTTTCCTCATTTGTAAAAGGAATTTGATACACATTCTGATTTTTCATGTTTAGATCACCATCCAGGGCAATACCTATGTTTCTGCGTGACTTTGAAAACAACTCCCCATTTTGTTTTTGGATATTTATGCCATGGAAAAGATCGTAATTTTTTAGTTCATTTATAAGTAGAGTAGAATCGTCAGCTACAAGCTTGTTCGCATTTCTGTTCAAAACAAAATCTAATGCAATAGGTTCATATATGTCGCTACTTAAAAACAGGGCATAGTAGGGGCTTCCATCATGGTTTAAGAACCGGTAAGGGAAAGTTTGTAAGGGAATTTCTGATAACTCTTCAGTCAATTTGGATTTTTCGGTAGGAGCTTCCCTTTTCATATCCACCAAATCATTTCTTATTTCCTGGGCTAAAACTTGTCCCTGGTGGGGGCCTTGTTCCGATCTTTTAGTAGGGGTACCTACCCAGTTTTGCTCCATCTTACTGACCTGTTTACCGAAGAGTATGTCGTAGCTCGAAAACTCATTATAATATACCCACTGAAGTACCATCCCTGGAGACATAGTTCCGGAATCTGTACCCCCGGTAAAGCTTGAGAAATCATACCTGCTTGTAGAGAGCGTAAAGAATTGTGGTGGAATCAATTCTTCTACGGTATTAAATCTTTTGAACCTTGAAGTAGAAGTTTCTGCAAATAAATAGATCAGGTTGTCTCTCATATAGCGGTTGGGGCGGTCGTATACCCAGATTTCATACCGGGGCATTGGATCATTAGACCGAATGACTTCTGCCATTATGAATTCATTGCATCTGCCAAATGTACTACAGGTATTTGTAATTTCGGTTATAGATGTGAGGATCGTACCTGTGAACGTTTTATCGGGAGCACCATACCGTACAAAAATCTCTCCCCGGTCATCGGCTCCATAAATTCCACGATTATTCCTGGTAAAGGTTGAACGTGCATGAGCAATACGTTCCCAATGTTCAATCAAACGCTCGTTGTACAACGTGCCTGGGGTAG
>JAKSCW010000205.1 GCA_022360375.1 Balneolales bacterium | reverse complement strand
TTCCTTCACTTTCCCACATGGTGGTGCTGGAAGCACCCCCTCCGGTCCAATCAATCATGGCATTATAGCCGCGTTCGGTGTAACTGGCTCCGTAATCGAGGTTATATCCTTTTATTTGGATGTAATAAGTTCCGGCAGAAGCATTTGGAATAACCCAGGTTATCTCATTGGTTGGATACGTTTGGTATTGGTTTCCATTGATATAAGCTTCATCAAAAACATAGCCTTTCACATCCGGGTTCGATTCCATGTCATTATTTGTGGCATAGTAATCTCCGTTGGTATACATATGATTCAGGACCATATCCGCATATACTTCAATTCCATTATTGTGCATGGAATCAATCATGGCTTCCAGTTCAGCTCTGCTGCCAAACCGGGTTTCAGTAGTACCTTTTTGGTTATAATTACCCAGGTCGTAATGGTCGTAAATCCCATATCCCATATCGTAAATCCCAAAATTTCCTTTAGAAGGTGATGGAATCCACATACCGGTGAACCCGGCTTCGGAAAGATTGTTTGCTTTAGCAGCTAAACTATCCCACCAGCTACCGTTAAAGTTTGGCGCATCAACGGGAACATCCCAATAGAAGGCCTGCATCATTACATCATCCTGGGCTTTTGTTGAATGAGATAAACCAAGAATTATAGTACAGATTAAAATTAGACTACTTACTCTATTCATATTTCTCCTTGAATTAGTGACTTGTTATGTGTTCTCTCTTAAGGGCATATAAATGAGTTTTCACATAAAAATTTGTTTCAATTTCTAATGTTACTAAATCGTTTTTTACTAAAAGTTTGGATGCTAACTGAAGATCGGATATTCTGTAAAATTTCATTTAATGAAAGCCCAAATACTCAGAGGAATTCTTTTAATTTGTATTTTGACATTCAAAACAAAAAAAGAACTTTTTAGTAGTAAAAAAGCGCTTACAATTTTATATTGATCGCTCATGAAAAGTGAAATTCCAGGAGATAATGAACGAAGTTGAGCATTTAATTCCCCCATTAACCCAGCTTACCGAAGACGAGCAGATGCTCAAAGATGCTGCAAGTGACTTTGCACAAAGCTCTATTGCACCTCTTGTTCATAAAATGGATCATGAAGCAAAACTGGACCCAGGCTTAGTTAAAGAATTCTTTGAGATGGGATTGATGGGTATCGAAATCCCGGAGCAGTATGGAGGAGCCAGCGGAACGTTCATGATGTCTATTGTGGCTATTGAACAGATTTCCAGGGTTGATGCATCTGCCGGTGTGTTCATGGACGTTCAAAACACATTAGTGAATAATGCATTCGTGAATTTTGCTTCCGACTTTTTGAGAGAAAAATATTTACCACAACTGGCAAGTTCTAAAGTTGGTGCCTATTGTTTATCAGAAGCGGGATCCGGAAGTGATGCATTTGCATTGAAATGTTCCGCAAAGGAGGAAGGCGATCATTTTGTGTTGAATGGTGCTAAACTTTGGATTACCAATGCAAATGAGGCAGATATTTTTCTGGTATTCGCAAATGTGAATCAGGAATTGGGGTATAAAGGAATTACTGCTTTTGTAGTAGAACGGGGCTTTGAAGGGTTTTCAGTATCAAAAAAGGAAGACAAGCTTGGTATTCGTGCAAGCTCTACTTGTGAAATTCTTCTTGAAGACTGCAAAGTACCAAAAGAGAACATCCTGGGTGAATATGGTAAGGGGTATAAAGTTGCTATCGAAACACTGAATGAAGGGCGTATCGGGATTGGAGCGCAAATGGTTGGAATTGCCCAGGGCGCTTTTGACTCTGCGCTGGATTACATCAAACAAAGAAAGCAATTTGGCAAAGCCTTATCAGAATTTCAGGGGATGCAGTTCCAGCTTTCAAGAATGGCAACTGATATTGAAACAGCAAGACTTTTAGTATACAACGCTGCCCGGCTGAAGGAAGCAGGTCAACCTTTCTTAAAAGAAGCGGCCATGGCTAAATTCTACTCTTCGGAAGTGGCGGAAAGCGTAGCTTCCCAGGCTATTGATATGTATGGTGGGAATGGATATGTAAAAGAATATCCCGTTGAGAAATATTACCGAGATGCCAAAATCGGTAAAATCTACGAGGGTACAACGAACATGCAGCTAAGCACCATTGCGAAGTTGCTACTTCGATGAGTGAGTGAGGAAGGGGGACTTCGGTCCCCCTTTTTTTATACTGATTTTACGCATCGAAAACCCAGATCATTTGCTTTTACATCTCGTAAGGTTCCGGTTCGCCAATAGGTTCGCGTTGTATTTCTGCGTTCAGAAAAACTGCCTCCCCGAATAATTCGGATACCATCATTTACATGATCATGTAATAGTTCAGGTTTTTCATAAAACTGATAAAATTCATCGACCCATTCAAATACGTTTCCACTCATATCATATAATCCCAGTTCATTGGGAAGGAAGCTTCCAACAGGAAAGGAAAAATTGATATTGGAGGTATTTATTGCAGCATAAAACATCAGCGAATCCGGATTACTTCCTCCGGAATACAAATGCTCTTGTCCTTTTGATCTCGCTGCATATTCCCATTCTACCTCTGACGGCAAGCGATAACCAAGACTTTTACAAAAATCGTACGCATCATCCCAGGTGATATTTACGACCGCTCTTCTTCCTCGTCCATTTCCACCGTCACCGGGAAACTCACGCCCAGTTTGATGGGCAAATTGGTCATATTCCTGAAAAGTAATTTCATATTTTCCAATATAAAATGCGCTAACTGTTACTTCATGCCTTGGTAAGGCATCCGTATTTTGTTGTTCATAGAAATCACCAATGAGGTAAGTGCCCCCTTCTACAAATACCATTTCCGGGTGATAAGGCTTTGTTTTTGGCTTAAATATTGAACAACCTGAAAAGAAAAAACCCAAAAACAAAAGACTGCACCAAAAATTATTCATGTAATACTATTTAATTAGTATTAGAAAGTAAGAATTTTTCAGAAAAAGGAATGATATAAAAAATGGATAAGTTTAGATGGTGGAG
>JAKSCW010000203.1 GCA_022360375.1 Balneolales bacterium | reverse complement strand
TTTGTTTTTCATGTAAACGGAAATACACATAAACCCCATTTTGGGGTACAAAATGCACCAGTGCTCCTTCATGAATGGCAATGGCATCCTTCCGCCAGTGATTCAGGGTGGTTGTATATTCCATGATTTCATTCTCTTTATCTGTACGGCCTTCTTCCGTAAATACGCTTCGTTCATCTCCTGGCCATCCACCCGGCATATTTGGGCGACGGTGTTCATCGTCTCCGCCCCGGAATTCGTGTTCCATCATAAACTCCGTTCCGTAATATACCTGCGGAATTCCGCGTGTTGTAAGTAAAAATGCGTATGCCATTTTGAAGTGCGCTTCATTCTTTCCGAGACGCTCGTAGATACGATCCATATCGTGATTATCCAGAAATATTACATTCTTCATGGGGTCGTCATAAAGGAAGTCGTTGCCGAGCAGGTTCCAGAGACGCGCAACACCATTATCCCACCCAAAGCCCTCATTTAATGCACGGTCTACCGCTTGTGCAAGTGGGAAATCGGTAACACTAGGCAGGTAAGATTGATAACCATCTTCCTTGGCACCTAAATCATACTGCCAGAATGCTTGTGGTGCCGGGAAATTCAACCAGGCTTCACCAACGATGTTGAAATTTGGATAAGCGGTTAACACCTCGTTAGCCCATCGCGCCATGTATTCTTTGTCCGGGAAAACGTAGGTATCCATCCGGATGCCATCAATACCGGAGTATTCAATCCACCAGATGGTGTTTTGGATCAGATAGTCGGCAAGTAGGGGGTTATTTTGGTTTAGGTCCGGCATTTCACGGACAAACCAACCCTTTTCAAGTTTGTCCATGTCGTATTGGGAAGCATATGGGTCAGAAACCACCGGGCCCCTGTAACTTGTTTGGCCATACTGATCCCAATCATGAACCCAGTCGGTAGTGGGCAGGTCTTTCATCCACCAATGTTGGTCGCCTATATGATTATGGATCATATCCATAATTACCTTCATCCCTTCAGCATGGGAAGCGGCCACCAGTTCCCTGTACTCCTCATTGGTTCCGAAGCGGCGATCAACGCGATACATATCAGTGGCGGCATATCCGTGATAACCGCCGTATTCCGGGGTCATATCGTTTTCGAAAATAGGCATTAACCAAATGGCAGTCATTCCCAAATCCCGGATATAATCAAGGTGTTCCATCACACCTGCTATATCTCCTCCCTGCCGGCGCTGTGGGTCTGAGGTATCTGCTGTTTCCAGCATGCCTTCAATAGAATCGTTATCTGGATTTCCATTTGCAAATCGATCCGGCATCATCAGGTAGATAAGATCAGAGGCATCAAACCCCATATGCTTTCCTTCGGTAGATTCCCGCTCCAGAAGAGCATACTCAAAGCTCAGATTGTCTGAACCATTCGATAATTGGAATTCCATGGTGCCAGGTTTGGCTTTCTCACTTACTTGAAGGTACAGGAACAAGTAATTCGGTGAATCTACAGCAAATTGACTGGTAATTTGAACTCCGGGATAGTTAAGCCCGGCACGATACTGTCCAAGATTTTCTCCATATAGCTGAAGTTGCAATTCCTGAACAGGCATATCTACCCACCAGAAAGGTGGTTCAATTTTGTCAATTTGAGCAATTCCTGATGAATAGAACATTAAAGAAAGAAGAAGTAGGGCGAATAGTTTTTTCATGGTCAAATCAGTTAAATCCAACTTTTTGTCAGATAATAACGAAGTGCTTGGACAGATTCTCATGTAAATGCTTACATAAACAGATGAAGCATGGAACTGAAATCACATTGCAGAGAAAAGAAAGAAAAAATTTTTACTTAATAGAGTAAAGTAAGATTGCATTTAGTTAGTAAGTTAACTATTATTGCTGCCAATAAATTACAGTAAATGAAATATCCATTAGAAGTAGAGGTAGGAAAAACAGTTACCCAATTATATTGGGCACTGCAAAATCATTTAAACAGGCTTGTTGAAGAATATGATTTAACTATCGAACATGCCCGGTTGTTACTTCTTATTTCGTTTAACGAAGGTTGTACACAGCAATACATAGTAGAAGAGACATTTAAATCTAAACCGGCCGTAACAACTCTTTTAGATGCTATGACAGCAAAAAATTTGGTTGTGCGTATTCCTGACCAAACCGACAGGAGAAATAAGTTGCTTTACCTTACCGATAAAGGTAAAAAACTCAAAGAAAAAGTCTTTTCGCTGATTATTGAGGATATCTCTGATATCCTTTCCGACATAGATAAAGCAAAACTGGTGGAGGCGTTGAATACACTTAAGCAAATAACAAAGAAACTCCGCTGATGTTTAAAAGCCTAAAAAGTTAACATTCTAACAGTTAATATATTAATAGTTAATATCCTAAATATTGAATCATGAAGAGAAACACAATCATCATAATTACCGGATTGCTTTTAGCTATCATAGCTTCCGGGTTTTTGTTAATGAGAGATACTGAGAAAGCTCAGGAATCACTACCGCCTTTAGATGAATTACAGCTCAAAGCGTATCAGGTAAAAACAGTCATTCCTGTTGATGTACCCATAAGATTTGAATATACCGGAAGAGTTCTGGCCAATGCTACCGTTCAGGTACAGCCCGAGGTGCAAGGCAGATTAGTTGCCGAAGATTTCAATTTTAAAGAAGGCCTGAGTTTCCAAAAAGGGGAGATCCTTTTCAGGATTGAAAGCAGAGAGTTTGAATATCAGTTAAGTGCCCAGAAAAGCAGGTTTGCGGCAACCATAAGCCGTATAATGGGAGATATTAAAATCGATTATCCCAGCCAGTATTCAATCTGGGAAGAGTATCTGGATAGCATAGAGTTTGAAGCTGAACTGCCTCCTTTACCGGAAATCCACTCTCAACAGCTGAACTATTTCCTTATATCTAACTCGATATTCGAATTATACTATTCCATAAAAGCCCGGGAAGAGCGATTGGATTATTACACCATCCGAGCTTCTTTTGAAGGATATGTGAACGAGTCGCGTATTGAACCTGGATCATATGTATCACCGCAAGCTGTAGTGGGTAGTATCAGTAACAGTGCTTTTTATGAGATTGAAACGGCTGTTCCGGTTAGAGACCTGCCTTATTTGAATATTGGTGATGAAGTTCAGCTTTATAATGAAGAAACGGGAATTCAAACTAGTGGAACAATATCAAGAATAGGAGAATCCCTTTCCAGAGCTTCTCAATCTGTGAATGTTTTTGTGAAAAGCTATTCTGAGGAATTGAAGGAAGGAATGTTTCTTGAAGTGCGAACCCATGCATATACCATACCTAATTCAATCACCATTCCCACTAAACTTATAACCCGGGTGAACCAGATATATGTGGTTGAGGAGGGCCGGGCCAGGTTAGTTCCGGTAAACCCCGTACGCTTTTTAGATGATGAAGCGATTGTTGAAGGGCTGGTCGAGGGGGTAACTATCATCAATGAAAAAGTGACAAAACCTATACATGGCCAAACCATAGATATCGAGGTAAAACAATGAAAAGAATAATTCAATATTTCATTAAGCACCCCATTATGGTAAACCTTGGTGTTGGTGTAATCATAATACTGGGGTTTGCGAGCTTTAGCGAAATGCGCACCACGTTACTTCCCAAAGAAGATGTAAACTTTATTACCGTGGATGTAGTGTACAGAGGAGCTTCACCCGAAGAAGTTGAGGAAGGAATAACTATTAAGATTGAAGATAACCTGCAAGGAATCCAGGATATCAATAGAGTTACTTCTATTTCTTCGGAAAACCTGGCACAGATTAAAATAGAACTTACGGAAGATGCGGATGCAAATACGGTGCTTCAGGATGTAAAAAACGCCGTGGACAAAATCACGACATTTCCACCGGATATTGATGAGCCGGTAGTGGTGAAACAGGACATTTTAAATGCAACCGTAAACTTTGCTATAACCGGAGATCTGCCTCTTCAAAACCTGAAAGACTTTGCGGAGGAAATCGAGAACGAGTTACTTAGGCAGGAAGGCATTTCCCAAATATTTGTCCAGGGTTATCCGGAAGAGGAAATAGAAATCCAGGTGGATGAAGAAACACTCAGAAATTATGAGCTTACTTTTCAGCATGTAGCCGATGCGGTGCGGAATGCCAATTTAGATACATCTGGTGGCGAAATTAAAACAGATAGTCAACGCAAGCTTATCCGCGCTGAAGAAAAGGAATATTACGCGAGAGAGTTAATGGACATAGTGGTAAGAGCCCGGCCTGACGGCCAGGTACTTACCCTTGGAGACGTAGCAACGCTTGTGGATCGGTTTGCGGATGAACCAAATCGGCAGTATTTGAATGGAGAGCCTGCTGTTGTATTCCAGATATTCAGTTTGAATGATGAAGATATTCTTGCAAATGCTGAATTCGTGAACAGGTATATCGAAGATTTTAACGCTTCTCATACAGGCGTTGAAGCCGTATTGATTGAAGACAGTACGGTAAATCTGCGTAAGAGAATTGAGACACTTTCAAACAATGGAATTACCGGAGCTATTCTGGTACTGCTTGTGCTCGCTCTTTTTCTGGACAAGCGGCTCGCATTTTGGGTGGCGTTAAAAATCCCTATTGCCCTGTTGGGAATGCTGATTATTTCCGTGTTTTATGATCTGACACTGAACCAGGTATCAATGTTTGGCGCCATACTGGTGCTGGGAATTTTGGTAGACGATGGAGTAGTAATTGCAGAAAACATATATCAGCATTATAAAGAGAAAGGAAAACCACCATTCAAAGCGGCGGTAGATGCCACCCTGGAACTGATGCCAGCTGTGTTTGCATCGCTTACCACTACAGCGGTAGCATTCTGCTTGTTCTTTTTTGTACATGGAATCATGGGAGACTTCTTCTCTGATGTAGCTTTTGTTGTGGTTGCTACTTTGGTGGTAGCAATGATCGGAACCTTTCTTTTTCTGCCTTCACAAATTGCCCATTCAAAGGCATTGAGAAAAGATAACAGACAATCGCTTATAGAGAGAAAATTCAACGAAAGTCTTATCTGGGTGCGGGATCATATATACGGACCTGCAGTGCAATGGGTTTTAAACAAATTCAGCTGGGGTAGTGTACTTCTGGGTGCCGTGCTTATTATGTTTTCCATTAGTATGATTAATTGGGGGTGGGTAAGTGTAACGTTCTTCCCTAATGTGGAACAAGATGTTCTTGAGGCCAAACTGGAACTTACACCAGGTGTAAATGAAGCCCGGGTCGAAGCACTTTTGCTGGATATTGAGGATGCCATTTATCATGTAAATGAGGAGCTTACCGGGCAAAGAAGAGATGGCAGAGACTTTGTACAAAAAGTGGAGCGTATTATTGGCCCGAAATCGCATGAGGGAAGAATCAGGGTAACGTTACTCCCTGGTGAAGATAGAGAACTACTCTCGTTTGAGGTAGCAGACATGTGGCGTGAAAAAGTTGGAGAAGTGCCTGAAGCTGAAAACCTTTCTTTTGGAAATCCAGCCTTTCTCTTTGGCGCCCCGATTTCTATTGCGCTTGTCGGAGATGACCTGGAGAGCCTGAGAGCAGCTAAAGAAGATTTAAAAGCAGAACTTTATCGACGCTCTGACTTGAAAGACGTAATTGATACCGATAAACAGGGAATAAGTGAGATCAACATCAGTCTCAAACCCGAAGGTGAGTTACTTGGATTAAGCCTGGGTATGGTCATGCAACAAGTTCGGTCCGCCTTCTTTGGGTTTGAGGCTCAAAGCATACAACGAGGCGACGAAGAAATAAAACTATGGGTGCGTTACCCCGAGGAGAACCGAAGTTCGATAAATGACATACAGGATATGCGCATTCAAACCGTAACAGGACACGCGTATCCATTGCGGGAGATTGCAAATCTAAGCTTTGAAACAGGGGTTCTTTCAATTAACCGGCAGGATGGAATACGAGAGATTACCGTGGAAGCGGATGTAGCCAATTTAAGTGTTCCTGTGCCGTCTGTTTTGGCTGATATTGAAGAAAATACACTACCCATGATTTTGAGGAATTATCCAGGCGTGGATTACACCATGGAAGGGCAAAGCAGAGAATCCAAAAAAACTCAAAATTCAGTACGATTGGTATTGCCGGTGTTCCTGATATTGATGCTCAGCTTGATCATTGTCAATTTCAAGTCTTTCAACCAGGCTTTTCTGGTTGTGCTACTCCTTCCTTTCAGCATAATTGGAGTTATAATCGGGCACATAATTCATGGTGTTCCTCTAAGCATTTTCTCCGGAATCGGGTTAATCGCACTTATTGGAGTTCTAATCAATAACTCATTGGTATTCATAGATACCTATAACGAAAATATTAAAGAGGGCATGGTCTTTTTTGAGGCCATTGTTGAAACTGCGAAATCAAGGTTCCGGGCAATTTTGTTAACAACTATTACCACGGTTGCAGGATTAGGCCCACTGATTGGAACCGGAAGTTTAGGTGCTCAATTCTTAAAACCACCGGCGATCTCTATCGCGTATGGCCTGGCTTTTGGAACCACGTTAACCCTGATTCTGCTGCCAAGTTTGCTGTATATCAATGGAAGGATACGACAACTGTATTTTCGGTTAATTAAAAGGATTAATGCACCTATCGAAGAGACTGAGCCTGCTAAACTACTATTGAAAAACGAGGTGGAGCTATGAAGCTGCTAAGAATTACTGCTATCATTTTCGCCTTGATGCTGTTAAGCGATACACAGGCAAAAGCACAAATTGTACTTACAGCAGATGAAGTAATACGTATGGCGATGGAGAACAATCATGATATAATTATTACTTCGTTCGCTAAAGAAATAGCCGAAAATTCAGCTACTCCGGGTAATGCTGGTTTACTGCCAACGATATCCACGAATGCCGGTATTACTTACAACAATAGTGATACAGACCTGGATTTAGCAAACTTCAATGAAGATGGAAGCATTTCGGTATTAAGTCTATCCGGAGACGGGGCAGAATCAACCAATTACAGTGTTTCTGTTGATGCTACTTATCGGCTGTTTGATGGTTTCGGTAATGTATACCGGTTCCGGTCACTCAAAATAAATGAGCAACGGTCAGAGGCTGAAATGAAACAGGTAATTGAAGCAACGTTAGCCAAAACATTAAACATCTACATCGACATTGCACGTTTGCAGCAACGCCTTTTGATTAACCAGGAATCGTTGAATCTTTCTCAGGAACGTTTGGAAAGGATCAGAAGCACAGAGGCGTTTGGAAGTGCCACTTCAACAGAGGTACTTCAGGCGGAAGTAGATTTCAAAAATGACAGCTCTGGGTTTAATCAAATCAATCTGTTACTGGGAATCGCAAAGGTTGAACTTAATGAACTAATTGGCTATTCCGATACGGACTACCAGGTTGAAGATAGCATAGAGCTATCGGAGTTTCGTACCAAAGAGGAACTTATCGAAAAAGTGGAGCAAAACAACCCATTCATCAGAATCAATGAGTTCGCACAGGAAGATGCCAGGCTGAATGTACAGCTCTCGAGATCAAATCTGTTCCCTGTTTTAGACTTGAATACCGGCTACGGATACTATGAAGAAGATAACGATCTCGGCCAAATTCAACGCTTAGAACGTACCGGGTTTCGGGCGGGTATCACATTACGATTCAATCTTTTTAATGGCGGGCGGGTGAATAGCGATATTCAAAATAGTAAGATCAGGCAAAAACAGGCTGAGATTCAACTAAATCGAACAAAAACGAGGATACAAAGTCAGTTCGAAACAGTGTATCTCACCTATCAAAACAGTTTGCAGAATCTGATGTTCGAACAATCCAATATTCGTCTTTTCGAGCAAAACTACCAGCGCGCAGAAGAGAATTACCAACGTGGAAATATTTCCGGAACCGACCTGAGAACCGCACAATTGAATCTTATTCAAGCTAAAAACCGCATTAATAACTTAGAGTATGATATCCGGCAATCGATAATTCAGATCAAACAACTTACGGGTGAACTTGTAACTGAAGTGAGGTAATTCCATGATGAAAAGTTAATTCGAATAGCAGGTTGAATAATGATCATAATTCGTGTCACTCGCTTTTCAAACTTTCAACCGGGTTGGCTCTTGCGGCTCTGAACGATTTATAACTCACGGTAAGAAGCGCAATTCCTAGCGAAGTAATTCCCATTCCTATAAAAATGACCGGGCCTAAAGAAATTTTGTAGGCGAAATTTTCCAGCCATTGACTGGAGAGGAACCACCCTACTGGAATGGAAATAAAAAAGCTGACAGCAACTAACCGGATGAAGTCTCTGTTGAGGAGTGACATAATTTGGAACACATTTGCGCCTAATACTTTTCGAATGCCCACTTCTTTGGTTCGCTGCTCCATCATAAAAGAGGCCAGACCAAAGAGGCCCATACAGGCGATAAGCAATGCCAGAACAGTGAAGTAATTGAACATTTTTCCAAGAGTAAGTTCAGTTCTGTATTGGTTATCAAATGCGTCATCAAGGAAGGTGTATGTGAATGGAAAATCCGGAGAAAGGGCTTTTACTTCTTCTTCAATGAAGCCTAGTGTTTCCTGTAGATTTTCCGGCGATACTTTGAGCATAATTTTTGAATGTCTCTCAATAGGAGCATAGCGTAAAAGTAGCGGAGCAACACTGGAATGATAGCTCATGAAGTTGAAGTCTTGCACAACCCCGACAATTTTACCAGACCGGCGCCAAAGAGTGAACTCTTTGTCGATAGCCTCTTCAGGACTCCACCCAATACTTCTTGCCAATGATTCATTGATAATGAGGTGATTGGCAGTATCCGGGTCTATTGCCTCGTCAAAGTATCTTCCCGCTACCATATCAATACCCAGCATTTCCAGGTAATTCGTATTAATAACACCATTGAATGTATCCAGGCTCAGGTCTTCCGGCTTACCGGGCCAGCTAATTCCACTGGTTTGACTTATAATTCTGGTAGGCAGATGTGAACCGGATGACACTTCCAGGATATTCGGGTTAGTGGAGAAAGATTGTTTCAGCACATCGAAGCGTGGCATTACTTCAGAGTCAAAAACCTGTATCGTTAAAATATGTTCGCGATTATAGCCTGCATCTCTCGACTGTATGTAATCCAGTTGACGGAAGATCACGATGGAGGATAAAATTAAGATATTGGTAACAGCAAACTGCCCAACCACCAACAGGTTTCTTAATGACCGATTTACACTTCCCCCTTTTATCGCTTTTTTAAACACTCCAAGTGGAGACATCCCTGACATGTACACCGCCGGGTAGCTTCCGGAAATCAAGCCAACCAGAACCCCAATTCCG
>JAKSCW010000335.1 GCA_022360375.1 Balneolales bacterium | reverse complement strand
GTACCTGTTTTCCAGCGCATTAAATATCTCATATAGAGTCATGAAGATATAATCCTGCGTAACCAAAATTTCCTTTCTTACCTGACCTTGAACAACAGCATTCGCAGAAAGGATAACCAAGAATAAGCAAAGAGTTTTTCTCATTTAAGCATTGTTATAGTACCCGACCAAGGCGATATAACAAATGAACTCCAAACTGCTACGAACTCAGGCGATGATTATTGTTCATGTGTGAATAGATTTTGTTTTAACGAAGAAATTTAAGCGTACATAATTTAGAAAAGCAGCATTAACTCGCTAAATTGAAACTGTAATCAATTAAATGATGAATGGGTGATATTAAAGACCGAAAAAAGGATCATGTTGCGCTAACTGTTACTGAATCTACTCAATACCGCGTTACCACGGGGTTTGAACGATTCAGGTTCAATCACAATGCTCTGCCGGAGGTAAACCTCGGTGACGTTTCTACAGAGGCTGATCTTTTAGGAAGAACATTTGCTCTTCCTCTTTTTATCTCTTCAATGACGGGTGGGTATGCAGAAGCAGGGGCCGTAAATGCAATTATAGCTGAATTCTGTGAACTGAATAATCTCCCATTTGGTGTTGGTAGTCAGCGTGCTATGCTTGAGGATGATTCACTGACCAATACCTTTTCTATTGTGCGGCAGAAAGCACCTACTGCCTTTATTTGTTCAAATATCGGAGGTGCACAGTTAATCGGAGAATTTCCGAAAAGCAAAATTTCTACACTCATTGATTCGATAGAAGCCGATGCCGTTATTGTTCACCTGAACCCTCTTCAGGAGTTAATGCAACCTGAAGGGGATCAAAATTTTAAAGGAATTCTTACCGGAATTGAAGGCCTGGTAAAACAAGCTGATGTACCGGTGATCGTTAAAGAAACCGGGGCTGGAATTTCTAAGTATGTGGCAAAGAGGCTATTGAATGCCGGGGTATCCGTAATCGACGTATCGGGAGCAGGAGGAACAAGCTGGGCTAAGGTGGAGAATCAACGGGCGAGTCACCCTAAACCCAATGCCGAATTTGATGAATGGGGAATTCCCACGGCAGTGTGCCTTCAGCAAATAAGTACCTTACAATGGGAAAGAGATTTTGAATTAGTAGCGTCGGGTGGTATCAGAACAGCATCTGATATTGCGAAATCAATTTGCCTGGGAGCAACGTTTTCTGCTACTGCGCAACCAATTATTAAAGCTGTTGTTAAAAATGGATACCAGGGGCTGGAAGAATATATTCAGTCGATTACTGAAAACCTGGGAATTATCCTGACTTTATTGGGATGCAATTCAATTAGGGAATTAAACCAGTCGCATCTTTTAGAGAATTAAAGACATTCTGTTTTTGATGTTGTGTATATTATAGTTTATCACCGAAAAGAGGATTTTGAGCGAAACAGACTTACGAACGCATTTATTAGCGGCTATTGAATCAGGAATTACGGGGTTGAATTTTCCTGAAAAACCCACAACACTTTATCAGCCATACGAATACGCACTGGGAGTAGGAGGAAAACGAATTCGCCCTCTTTTAACCGTACTTGCAAACGGTATGTGTGGAGGAAATGAGGATGATGCTTTTCCTGCTGCAATGGCGGTTGAAATTCTGCACAATTTCACACTTGTTCACGATGATATTATGGATTCGGCGGATACCCGGAGAGGAAAACCCAGTGTCTTCAAAAAATGGGATGAAAACGTAGCTATTCTATCCGGTGATGTAATGTTTGCTGATGCACTTCAGCAACTCAACTATTATGGTGAATCTGAATCCTTCTCAAAAGAAGAGTATTACTCACTAAATCAAACGTTTTTAAAAGCCATTGTTACTGTGTGCGAGGGACAGGCCCTGGATATGGAATTCGTAGATAGAGCAGATGTTTCTCTCGGGGAATACTTAACGATGATTTCCGGCAAAACGGCGGCACTGCTTTCGGGGGCACTTGCAATGGGCTCAATAACAGCACACGCTGATACTGATTCCATTAACAAGTTGCATGAACTTGGATTAAACATGGGGCTTGCTTTCCAAATACAGGATGACTTACTGGATGCTACTGCTGATCCTGAAAAATTTGGAAAAAGGCCTGGTGGAGATATTTTTGAGGGAAAGAAAACATATTTGACCATTCTTGCGTTAGATCGTGGAAATGAGCAACAAAAAACTCTTATTCAGAATACACTTGATTCAGATCAACCATCCGAAGAATCGGTAACAGAAGTACTTCAAATAATGGAAGTACTCGATGTATTGAAAGACGTTTCCAAAGAAGTGTCAAACCGGTATTCTTCTTGCTTACAATTGGTTTCTGAATTCCAAAATTCTAAATACAAAAAAGAACTTGAAAATCTTCTTATCTTCTTACAAAATCGTGATCACTAAAAAAATTACTACCAGCCATATGCGGCGTATTTCTATCCTATCTTTTCTTTTATTAATTGTACTTGGCGGATGCAGAAACAAAGATTTAATACGCCCCGGTGATCCGGCAAACGTTGCCTTCGATAAATCGATGGAGCTTTACAATAATGAAAAATATTCAGAAGCTGCCTATGGCTTTGATTTAGTAACCCGCATGGGAAGAGGCACCAACTATGCCGAGGATGCACAATTCTATCTTGCAGAAAGTTATTTCAAAAATAGACAATACCTGCTAGCCGCTTCTGAATATCAAAGATTCATGCTTTATTTCCCGCTGGATGAAAAAATGCAACAAGTCGAATTCAAACTGGCGCTTTCCTACTACGAACAAAGCCCGCGTTATAAACTAGACCAAACTACAAGCTACCGGGCTATTGAATTATTTCAGCTTTTCAATACCAAGTATCCCGAATCAGCGTATGTGTTGGATGCAGCAACTTATATTGATGAATTGAGATCAAAACTTGCCAAAAAAAGTTTCGAAGCCGCTCAATTTTACTTCAGAACCAGCCGCTATGTAGCTGCAAATGTTTATTACAATCAGGTTTTGGATCAATTTCCTGAGTCTCCCTGGGCAGAAGAATCGCTACTTAAATCTATCGAGTCTCATATTCTTTATGCAGATAACAGTATTGAAGAAAAACAAATAGAACGATATTCTGAAGCCATCTACAGCTATGAAAAATACCTTCAACTTTTCCCGCAAAGTGAAAAAAGAGTATTAGCGGAAGAGCTATATCTAGACGCCCAAAAAAAACTTGCAAGCTTGAATGGTTCTACCAACAATGCCCTAAGCTCTAATTGATGTTCAGGCGCATTGGGTTATTGGGGGGAACCTTTGATCCGGTTCATATTGGACATCTTTCCATCGCAGAATCATTCATTAATTCTTCGTTCATTGATGAATTATGGATTCTTCTTACGCCATATCCGCCTCATAAAAGAAAAAAAGGGCATGTAGCTTATAACCTGCGCCTGAAAATGGTAGAAGCTACCTTCGGTTCTATCGAAAACTGTACCATCCTCACAATTGAAAATGAACTCCCAAAACCTTCATTTACGTATCGGACTATTCAGCATTTGAAAGAATTGCATCCCCACAACGAGTATTACTTCTGCATGGGAGAAGATAGTTTGGCCCGATTCCATACCTGGAAGTATCACGAGAAAATCCTGCAAGAAGCCAATCTGTTAGTGACCGAACGCCCGGGTGCAACCCATAGTGACGTAAAAATTTATATTTTGGATCAAACAACTTTTGTTGAACATGAACCGGTTGCCATTTCTTCGTCGGAACTGAAACAAATGATTGTTAGAAATGAAGACTACGAACCTTATGTACCGGAAGAAGTAAAACATATTATCAAAACTGAAGATTTATACCGGGAAATCCAGGATTAACTGATTTTATATGGATTTAAACAGGAAAAACTTTCTCTCAAGCCTTGGCGTTTTATTGGGGAGTGCAATGTTCCCTGCATTTTCTTCTTCCGGCCTGAATAACCTGACCAAGGCAAAAAGGCTGTTCGATGGAGCAACACTGGGTGTGGTTGCCCCTGCGAGTCCTATTTATGACCCCGCCGATTTTAACAAGATGATTGAGAGCCTGGAAGGAATGGGGTATACCCTGAAACTAGGAAAACATATTAAAGACCGAAATGGATACCTGGCAGGTACAGACGAAGACCGGGTATCTGATTTACATACTATGTTTGAAGATGACGAGGTAGATGGAATTATCTGCACCCGTGGGGGATGGGGTAGTAATCGAATTCTTCCCTTAATTAATTACGATTTAATTAAAAGAAACCCCAAAGTATTTGTTGGTTTCAGTGACATCACATCCCTTCATATGGCTATTCAACTGAAAAGTGGCTTAATGACTTTTCATGGGCCTGTTGGGAAATCAGATTGGAATGACTTTACCAAACAATCGTGGCGGCAGGTTTTACATGAAGCGGATATGGCGTCCTATTTTATTCCTGAAGATGATCGGGATTCATTTCTGGTACGTAGTGGAGTAGCTGAAGGTAAGCTAATGGGGGGTAACCTAACCGTTCTTACTTCATTATTAGGTTCAACATATTTGCCAGATTTTGAAGGGGCGATTCTATTCCTGGAAGACGTAGGAGAGGATGTGTACCGGGTAGATCGGATGCTTACACAACTAAAATTGTCCGGTATCCTTGATCAACTTACCGGCTTTGTATTTGGTAAATGTACAAATTGCGATGCAGGAATTAACAGTTTAACACTCATGCAGGTACTTGACGATCACATTACTCCACTTCGGATTCCTGCATTTTATGGCGCAATGATCAGCCACGAAGAACAAAATATTACATTACCCGTAGGGGCGTTGGCAAAAATAAATGCTGACAATAAATCTATTCATCTCTTAGAAGCGGGTGTGGTGTAAGCCTATCTGGCTTGGGCTTTATTTTGGGTATGCAACAACACTCATTGAAATTCTTTCTTTCATTATTGATAGCGGTAATCGCAAGTTCATCGTTTTCTTTTGCGCAAGAAG
>JAKSCW010000193.1 GCA_022360375.1 Balneolales bacterium | reverse complement strand
TTTAGGCGCTTTTGTTTCTCCATACCTATTTGGGCCAATTATCTGTGGTTGTACCATCGGTTTAGTTACTATATAGTTTGAATTTTTTTTTCTATCGGGCCATCCAGCCACCATCTACAGTAAGAAGATGCCCGTTTACATAATTGCTTGCATCTGATGCAAGAAATACCACTGCTCCTGCAAGATCTTCCGGGTTTCCCCATTCATTAGCGGGAATACGTTCCAGAATCTGGCGGTTTCGCTCTGGGTTATCCTGCAAAGCCTGAGTATTGTCCGTACGGAAGTAGCCGGGAGCAATTGCATTTACCTGCACTCCGAATCTTGCCCATTCATTTGCCAGAGCCTTAGTCAATCCGGCAATGCCATGTTTACTTACCGTGTACGCGGGCACGGTTACCCCGCCCGAATAGGAAAGCAGGGAGGCAGTATTAATTATTTTTCCATGGCCTCGTTCTATCATTTTTTCTCCAAAGAACTGGCAAAGCTGCAGTACAGAGGAGAGATTTACCTGAAGCACCATATCCCACTCTTTGATAGGATATTCAATTGCAGGGTGGCGGGCAATTGTACCCGCATTATTTACTAAAATATCTACTGAACTAGTAAGCTTTGTTACGTTGGAAACGAATTCCTGAATGCTTTCACGATTACTTAAATCTGCACTTAGCTGATGAGCGTTACGTCCCGATCGTTCAATCATGGAGATGGTGGTATTGCAACCTTCTTTCGAGGAACTGGAACAAATTACCGAAGCTCCTGCTTCCGCTAAGGCTACTGCCATCGCTTGTCCCAGACCGCGGCTTGCTCCGGTGACGAGGGCCGTTTTTCCTTCCAATGAAAATTTTTCTAAGATACCCATATTTACTGCTCTGTTGTTACTTTAAGAGGACTTATCCATTGTTCAGCAACCTGAGTCAGATAAGCACGAAATCCAGACTCCCCTCCTAAATTAGTTGCTTCAGGTTCAAACTCCCACGCCGCCATGAACAGGTAACTAATGGAGGAATTTTCACTATTCATACTGAATGTATAGGTATCCTGAATTTCACCCTCATATACTGGATTTAATGTATTTGGGATTACAATACCCATTCCCAATTCTTCGTCCAGATCCGTTTGGTTTCCCCAGGTAAACCCGGTAGAGTACAGGTCATTTGAGTTCTGAAGTATAACAATGTCGTTAATATTGGGGTGCATAACTAAACCTGTAGCGAATTGTGTATCCCCGGTGTTGGTGGCCAGCCTCACTTCGGTATAACGATGATTGGCATGGATTTCCAGTTCTAATTCCGCATTCATCATGGTGTTTTCCACTTCCCAGCCCGGATACTCAACCCTGATAATAGACCGAAGCGGGCCATCAGCAATGATATCAAGCGTTTTTAATCCTGTTTTTTCGATTGCATGAAAGGTTCTGTTCTTAAAAAGAGCCGGGGTACCGATTCCCAAAGTAGAACTTACTTTAAGCACATCCGCTCCCCAATCTCTTCTTGTGTGATACTCTTCAGTGATGGAAGCTAAGGCCGGATCGTAGGTGCTTTTTCCAAAAATATCGAACCGGTTACGATCATCGAAGTAAAACCGGTACCCAATAAGATCAGATTCCCACCCAGGCCCTTCAAGAAAAATAAGACCATTATCCTGCTGCAGGTCAACACTTTCTGAGTAAGAATTCACAGAAACAAAATCCTCACCAACCTGCATATTCTCAGGATCGGCTTCGTTTCTGATTTTAAAAACGGCATCTGTTTTTTGTGGATAAACCGGCGCTTTTTCAGCTTCCCGGATTGAAATCAGTTTGGTACTATTTGCAGCTACCGAGAGCTGGAGAAACAGGACTTCGGTTGTGCCATCCTGATCCAGGTCATCCAATTGGTAAGGGATTTCGTTTCCCTCTGTATCCATTACCAGGAAATAATCGGGCAGGCTCAGATCAGAAAGAGGTATAGATACAGCCCCATTTTGTACATCGAAAGCATTTGAGTTTTCTACAATTAAACTTGTTTCAGATCTGGGTATACAACCAAGAATCAATGCTCCGAATACCAGGGGTAAATAATTAATGAAAGAATGTATTGAATTCATATGCATCAGTTTGAATTAGTATCCAAATAGCGCCGGCAAAAAGAGGCTGATTTCCGGGATGAAAGTGATCAGAACTAAACTGATAAATTTCATACAGCATCTGAAG
>JAKSCW010000206.1 GCA_022360375.1 Balneolales bacterium | reverse complement strand
TAAGTCCATCCCCAAATACATCACTTCGCTCTTAGCTTCAAGCTCCCCGATTTTGTGTTTATCCTGTCGATCAGGAAACTGGTTCAGAAACTTTGGTAAAGCATTCAAAAATGAGGTTCGGTGATACTTAGAATTAAAAAACACTTTATCTGCAACAAGTGCCGAAGTGTAGTTTATAAATGCATAGTGATTATCTCGTTTATGTTTTACGTCACGATCCTGCGGTGACCACGGATACGTAAGTTGATTCTCATGAAAATAAATCGCCGTTGGAATACCAACGGATTTTTCCTTGGTGAGCCCTAAAAAAGTGCTAAAATCGAGCATGGAAGTACCCAGAATAAGGTCCGGGATACCATTCATCCGGTTGAACCTCTCAGCAAGTGAAACAGCTCCTCCATGCATTCTCCATTTCCAGTGTCTTCCAGGCAGACTTAAAATTTCGATGTTGTGTCGGGAATACTTTTTCAATCCTTCTGCCCATTGCTGATGTGATCCTGAGAAGAATGGTTCCAAAAGGACGATATTTATAGAATCTAAAGAGATTTTGACAATGAGTTAATCGGTAGTCCACTCATAAAAATTCACAGAATCCAGCAATTTAAACCCTGTTGCAGGGTACAACTGATTCCCAATATGATTGTTTTTTCCTGTTTCAAGGTACATTCCGCAGGCATTGGTTTCTTGGCAAAGTCTTTTGGCTTGCTCAATTAACGCCTTTGAAATTCCCTTACCACGATGATCAGGATCTACAAATAAATCGTTCAACAGCCAATATTTGGCTAAACGAGTCGAGGAAAAAACTGGAAACAATTGAACGAATCCGGTAGGCTCTCCCATTTCATTTCGAGCAATGTAAATCTCTGATTCATTATTCTTTAATCTTTGCTTGAGGAAGGTGCCACTCGCTTCTTTATCTGACGCTTTATTATAGAACTGACGGTATTGATCAAAGAGATCGTTCAATTCAGGTAAGTCATCAAGCGTTGCCTTAAGAATATACATGGTGGTTTTTACTGTTCATTTAAAAAATCAATAGCTGCTTCCAGAATGGTATCATTTCCAGAACGCTCATCATCCGGGGTTATCCAGACAGGAATATCCGGATAAATCCCGGAATATTGATAGTCCCGACCTTCAGGAAGTTCCTTCTGAGAATTTGAAACCCGCATAGTCCAGCCATTTGGTAGTTGCCTTACAACCGGGTTGCCACTTCCTCCCCCTGTAGTATCGCCCAAAACCGTTACATGTGGAATGGTTCTCATACTCGCTACAAACCATTCTGTTGAACTAAAGCTTAAGCGATTCGTTAAAACAACTACAGGTTTTAAATATCGATTCTCTTCATGTACCTCTGTATATTTTTCCCACCAACCTGAAAACTCTGTACGATTTTCCCCGGTTCTTAGTCTGCTTCGAAATGCAAACCGGGATGCGTCATTAAATCTTGAAGTTATCAAATCCGCATTGTTAGAATGCCCACCTCCATTTGAGCGAACATCGATTACAATGCCATCCGTATTACTCAAAGCACTCAGCACTTGGTCAATGTCTGAGTAGTACGAAGTGGGTAAGGAACCACTGAACGTTCTGATTCTTATGTAACCTATATCTTCACCGGCAAGCAAGCCATATTCAAGAGTATTGTTTTTAACAACATAAGAAGAAAAATACTTTGAGATATCCGGGAGCTGATTTAGAGGAAACGAGCTGTACCAACCTGTATAACTAAGCGTATTGGACTCTGTAAATACATTGGTATGTCCGTCTTTTAAAAAATCTACTAATTCAGAAAGAACCTCAACTAAGCGTTCATCATCGGGATAATTCTCTAACTCAACCCGGTTAGCAGTATATGCGGAATCAAAATCTTCGGTCAGGTAGGGAAAAAAAGAAAAATGCCTGTCCACTTCTTGGTAAAAAGCATCATACGTTTCAAGCGGTGTGTTACCGGTATCTTCAAAGAAGAGTATGTCGCAACTTAATGTCGCAAAAACAAGCAAGATTATGTACAGTTTATGCATCATATTTTTACATACAGCCCCACATAAAATGATTGTTGTAAAAACTGCAATGGTAAAGGGTCTGAATAACGTGTGTATCTTAACCGATATTCAGGTTTAATCACAAAAAACTCAGAGAGTCTTATAAACCCCGTTACAGAATTTTGAAATTGTACATATTCACCAAAACCGAAAAATTTAAAGTTAAACTCGTTCCCAAAATTCTCCGGACGTGTTCCATAGCCAAATGCAGCAATTCCAAATTTATATTGAAAAATATGCTTTTTCCATGGGCGCTGTAGAAACCCCAGTACCGATATATTCGCAATAGACATTTCATGGGATTCCTGTCCACCGCCTACCGAAGTACCAGCTTGCCTGAAACTTTGGTCCATGTAAGTAAAATGTGCGTTGTTTCCTACACCAATAAATCCATCTATCTGAAAAGGAAGTTGAGCAAGCTTTCTCAGGTATTCTATATCTAGTGCATAACTCTGCAAATACATGCGGTCAAATTCATAACGTTCAGTATTATTACCGGATTCCAGTTCTGTATTCCTCTGGCCATAGCGAACCGTAAAAAAAGCAGATTCACCTACATAATAAAAGGCTGTATTAAAGGAGTTCCACACAATTTTCTCGTATCGGCCGGGGCCTAACCATTCATCTTTCACATCGTAACCTGCCAGGCCAAAATCGTTTCCAAACCACCACTGTGCATTTACATGCTTGCAGGAAAGTATCAGCATAAATAAACAAGCAAAAACCTTGATATGCATGGGGTAAAATCTAAACTTAGCCTTTTGATTTTCCAAAATTCTGTTCCTCTAATTTGCAAGAAAAACGGCAGCATTTGCCACTTTCTCCCCATCAATAGCCGCAGAAACTATTCCTCCAGCGTATCCGGCCCCTTCCCCACATGGGAATAAGCCTTTAATTTGAATGTGCTCTAAAGTTTCCCTGTCGCGAGGAATCCTGACAGGAGAAGATGTTCTGGTTTCCGGGGCATGAACCACTGCGTTGTTAGTTAAATATCCCCGCATACTTTCATCAAAAGCCTTGAATCCTTTTTGAAGAGTTGAATGAATAAAATCAGGTAAAACCTCCCCCAATTCCACTGTAGTGATTCCAGGAGCATATGAAGTTTTGGGTAAATCACCGGAAACCTTTCCATCCACAAAATCAACCAGCCGCTGCGCCGGAGCAGTTTGAGTTTTTCCACCCACCTCCCAGGCTCGCTGCTCAATCATTTTCTGAAATTCAACACCTGCCAAAGACCCAAATTTTTCAAACGGCTTGAAGTCTTCAGGGTGTAATTCTACCACAATACCAGAATTTGCCGTCGATCGTGCTCTTCGCGAAGAAGACCAGCCATTGGTTACAATTTCTCCAGGGCTGGTAGCACATGGGGCAATTACTCCACCGGGACACATACAAAAGGAATAGACCCCTCGGCCATCTACTTGCTTTACTATACTGTATGGGGATGGTGGTAAATAGGGCCCCCGATCTTCACAACTGTATTGAATTTGATCAATAAGCTGTTGAGCATGTTCAACCCGAACGCCAACTGCAATAGGCTTCAACTCGATTTCTATCCCTTTTTGAACCAGTAGCCTGAAAATATCCCGTGCGGAATGCCCCGTTGCCAGAATTACCTTAGAAGCTTTGAACATTGTGCCATCTTTAGTCCTTACTCCACGAATAGAATCCCCTTCCAGCAGGAAATCAATAACGCGGGTGTTGAAGTGTATTTCCCCTCCCCGGGCCTTGATGCATTCCCTCATATTGGCAATAATTCCAGGCAACTTATTCGTACCAATGTGTGGATGTGCTTCTACGAGAATATTCTTCACCGCACCAAAACCCACCAAAAGCCGGAGTATTCGGTTAACATCTCCCCGCTTTTTAGAGCGCGTGTATAGCTTTCCATCTGAATAAGTACCGGCACCTCCTTCCCCAAAACAATAATTGGAATCCTCGTTAACAACGTGATTCACATTGATTCCTTTCAGATCGACAATCCTGGCTTTCACATCTTTTCCCCGTTCCAGGATAACCGGTTTTTTTCCAAGCTCAATAAGCCGGAGGGCCGCAAATAATCCGGCAGGCCCTGCCCCTATTACCAACACTTCTTCCGCATTCGAAACAGTTGGATATTCAGGAAGCTGAATTGCAATTTCCTCGAAATCCTCATTGATATATACCTGCACTTTCAGGTTGATGATAACTTGCTTTTGCCGTGCATCGATGGAACGTTTTAAAATATCGATATGCCGGATATCAACTTCGGGAATACGTTCTTTTTTGGAAATATAGTGCCGAAGTTGATCAGGTTGGCCGGCTATCTCCGGCAAAACTCTGAGCTGAAATTCTTTTTGCATGAATTAAAATGGATTTCCCAAAAAAGATAGCAGATATTGGCATTCAAGTCAGATGAATTCCAGATCACCCTTCGATAGTTACTCATGAGAACATTCTTCTTTTCAATTTTACTATATCTTTCGTCTACCCCCCTTATCGCCCAACCCAGCCTTGATGACAAAATCTATGGATTGCTTATTGGATCTGCGATTGGAGATGCCTCAGGTGGGCCTACTGAGTTTGCCGCTCCGGAACGAAGTTTCTGGACTACTACTGACCAGAAAATCACCTCTGAAGGTTTAGAGGAGTTAGGAGCACTTTTTAAACTCAGTGATTACCCGAGGACTATAGAGCCTTTTGGAGTTTGGGATCATGAACCCCCGGCCGGAACTATAACTGATGATACCCGCTTTAAAATGATTTTTTTTGATGCCCTGGAAGCATCTGAAGGAAAAATTACCAAAAAAGACCTGGCAAGAGCTACCCTCGATTTTGGGAATCAGCTTCCTGAAAAATACCACGCCATTTACGAAGAATGGATGACAGAAATAGGTTTTGCCTCGCGATGGGTGCTTGGCGAAAGGGATAATGCCTACCCTACCGAGCGCATTTGGGGAGGGGTTCCAACCGTTAT
>JAKSCW010000209.1 GCA_022360375.1 Balneolales bacterium | reverse complement strand
TACGCGCTGATATTGGAACATACGGCGAATTTAGAATCCCCGATGCTCCAGGTGATTCCATAGTTTTTCGTATTCAGGATAAAGACTCCCCGGATATTTTTACGGATACAGAAGCGTTCGAAATCGTTTCGCTGGTTTCTAACGAAATAGAAGAAAATCCTTTAGAATTCAGACTTTTCCAGAATTATCCCAACCCCTTCAACCCTTCTACCAACATAAGTTTTGAGCTGAAAGAAGCTTCCCATATTACTGTTTCTGTGCATGACGTTACCGGTAAAACAATTTCTACTCTTGTTGATGACTTTAAAAATTCCGGGACCCATAACGTTTATTTCGAAGCGTCCAATTTAGCAAGCGGGGTCTACTTTTATCGCTTAGAAACACCAGAATTTTCCAGAGTTCAGAAAATGACACTTCTGAAGTAATTAGCCAGCAAACAGAACCCTTTTTAATTGCTCCATGCATTTTTTGCCAAATATGCCTGCGCATATTCTGGTTGCAGATGTTTTACCATATAATGAGTTCGTAGTTTTCGATAGTGCTGGCCTGCAGCTCCCCGAATGCCATGCCGATTCCCCGGATAAAACATCACATCAAATATTTTGTCCTCTTTAACCAAAGCATCAATCAACATAATACTGTTTTGAGGATGCACGTTGTTGTCGATGGTTCCATGAATAATCATCAATTTCCCTTTTAAGTTGGCGGCATATGTCATTGCAGAACCTTCATCGTATCCAGCCTTGTTAGCTTGCGGCGTATTCATGTAGCGTTCGGTGTAGATGGTGTCATAACTTCTCCAATCGGTAACCGGTGCACCAGAAACACCCACATGGAATATATCCGGGTAGCGAAGCATTAATAATGCGGTGGCATATCCTCCATAAGAATGGCCGTAAACTCCAACACGGGTTTCATCTGCATACTCACGCTTTCCCACCTGTTTAATCACTTCCGCGTAATCGTCAATTTCATACGTACCAAGCTTGCCATAATGTAAGGTTGCAAACTCTTTTCCTCGATTTCCGGAGCCTCGATAATTTGCCCGAACCACGATAAATCCGAGTTGCGCCATTCGCTGATAGCCATCGGCATTTCTATAAGTATTGGTCAAATCCTGGTAAGCGGGTCCACCATATAAAGGCAGCAAAATCGGGTACTTTTTCTTTGGGTCGAAATCTACAGGTTTGTAGATCGCTGCCACTAAATCATGCCCTCCATCGGCTGACTTGAACATCATTAATTCCGGCTTTTGAAGACCATTTTCTTCTACTTTCGAAGTATTTGTATAAAGCAGGTTCCTGATTTTGGTACCATTTGACGCGAACAGGTTTGATTCGTACGCCTGATCGAAACTGGTAAATAAATCGGTGAAATATTCTCCTGACTCATTCATATTTACTGAGTGACGTCCGGCTCGTTTGGAAATCCGGGTTAGGTTACTCCCGTCAAAATCCACGGAGTAAAAGTGATTATCCAATCCATAATTCTCATAGGCGGTGAAGTACACCTTTTCTTCATCCTCATCAACAAGAACAATACTGCCAACGGGTTTTTCACCTTCCGTAAGGCGATTAATCAATGTACCGTCAAAATGGTAATGGTAAATGTGATTGAAGCCATCTACTTCTGAAGTCCATATAAATGTTTCGTTGTCTTCCAGCTGGATAAAGTTATCATGCAAATTGATGTATGCTTCTTCTCGTTCCTGTAGAATAGTGCGGACCGTTTTTGATTCCAGATCATAGGAAAGGAATTCAAGGTGATCCTGCTTACGGTTTAGGCGCCGGAAGGTAAGTTCCGTACCATCCGCCTTCCATATAGGGCGTACAATATAATTGTTGGAGTTACTGTTTGTTGGAACCTCCTCGGTTTCCCCTGACTCAATATCCACAATGAATAATTTTAAAGTGGGGTTTTCTTCTCCGGCTTTAGGATAGCGCATTAGTTCTAACCCGGTTTCAAACTCCAGCTCATGAATAACCGGATACTGATATACCTCTGTTTCATTGTATTGCAGGAATGCAATTTTCGAATCATCAGGAGAAAACCAGTAGGCATCACGCTCGCCGAATTCCTCGGGGTACACCCAGCTTGGCCGGCCATTCATTTGCTCTTCACTTCCGTATGTTAACCTTTTTTCTTCCCCGGTTTCCGTATCAACTACATAAATATCGTACCCTTTCACATGAGCGAATTTTGTAAAATCATGAGAATAGGTTCCATTCCACAACTGGCTGGCCTGCATATTTCGCATCAACTCATCGGTATACAGGGCACGTTCCACTTCCGGTTTATATAGTTTTCTCAACTCCCGTTCCTCTAAATGAAACACAAAATCCGCTTCCTCTGAAGTGAAGAAAATGGCCGTATTATCCATTACAAAATCGAAAGAAAGGAACGGTAAGCCCGTCTTATCTGCATCCATCAGTTCGTTGTACTGTTCAACCAAGGCCTCAACTTGCTGATCATTGAATACGGGCGTTTTTCTTTCACTTTCCGGGTCAACCCTATAAAAAATGAAACCACCTTCGTCAGATCTTTCAACATCCAGGTATCCCATATCTCCCGGTAGCCAATTTAACCCCGACTGACCCTCATATTGAATGAAATCCTGTTCCCCCATTGCTTCGTATAATTCAAGTCCTGTAAGCTGAGCTTGTATTCCGCTTGAAAGTAAGACGATGAATAATGCTAGTTGCGATATTTTTTTCATAGCCAAAAGTATTATTAGTTACAAAACTGCACGAAGATAGGATACACGGAGCCAACAAAGAAATTTTGTTCGTTAAAGTGTGTTTTGCTTTTATATTCAATGCTATGAAACCCTTTCTATTGCTACAGCACCGCTATTTAGATAAAGCTTCAGATAATGAGTACGAAGCCGTTCTTAAATATGGGTTACTTGAACCCGGGCAACTGGTGCGCATTCGCATGGAGCAACAGAGCATTTCCGATGTTGATCTAAGCAATTTCAGTGGAATCATCACCGGGGGAGGGCCAGCCAATGTAAGTGATCCGGAAGAAAAAAAATCTGAAATCCAGCTTCGTTTTGAAGCAGAAATGAATAACCTGTATGATCAGGTATTTGAAAATGATATCCCCTATTTAGGAATGTGTTATGGAATGGGCTCTCTTACTAAATATTTGAACGGAGAAGTATCAAAAGACCGATACAGTGAACCTGTTGGTGCGGTTCAGATCGAATTGAAGGATAATTCGGACCCGATTTTAGAGAATATTCCAACATCATTCAGGGCCCTGGCCGGACACAAAGAATCTTGCCAGAAGTTACCTGAAGGTACCGTTTTATTAGCAAGCTCAGATACCTGCCCCATTCAGATGATCCGTTGCAGGAAGAACATCTACGCCACTCAATTTCATCCGGAATTGGATGTACCGGGAATTATGTTAAGAATCCGAATCTACAAGAATCATGGCTATTTCAATCCTGAAGAAGCAGACACGTTGGTGGATTCGGTAAAAGATGAGGTGATTGAATATCCCCAAAAAATTCTGTCGAATTTTGTCAGGCTATACGGGGAACCGGATTAAAAAATCAGGAAAGATTAATCACAGAAACATCCTGGAGTTTTCTTCCCAGGAAGCGTTCTGCTAATTCCTGGAAACGCTGTGGGCGATCACTTACATAGCAATCGAATTTACCACCGCCCTTATTAAGCAGATTCAGTTCCTGAAGCTTTCCTGAAGAC
Organism: Balneolales bacterium; assembly: GCA_022360375.1. Classification (GTDB taxonomy): domain Bacteria; phylum Bacteroidota; class Rhodothermia; order Balneolales; family Balneolaceae; genus HXMU1420-13. The sequence goes on along the minus strand of JAKSCW010000209.1, from coordinate 1,277 downwards.
GTTTCTGCAATCGATTCTGCCGAATCAATTACCACTGTTCTTTGGGAATGCAGTATCTGCGGTATAATCTCCTTAAAAAGCGGGTAATGAGTACACCCCAGAATCAAGGCATCCAGATCATACTCTTCAAATTCTTTCAGATATTCTTGCAGAGTTTGCCTGGCTACTTCATTTTCGATCCAGCCCTCCTCTGCCAAAGGAACCAACATGGGGCAGGCTTTCTGAATTACTTCTGCCCCGCCATTTATCTCATTTATGGCTGACACGTATGCCCTGGAATGAACGGTAGCCAACGTTCCAATAACCCCAATTTGTTTATGACCAGATTGATCAAAGGCGGCTCTTGCACCAGCTGTAATAACATCCAGCACAGGAACTTTGCCCGCTTTTGCTATAATCTCTCCTTTAGCAGAAGCCGAAACTGTGTTGCAGGCAATAAGGATCATCTTTACACCCTTTTTCAACAAGAAATCCGTAATCTCAAGTGCGTATCGTCGTACGGTTTCTTCCGATTTGATTCCATAGGGAACCCGGGCGGTGTCGCCGAAATAAATGATATCTTCATTAGGCAAGGCCTTCATAACTGCTTTTGCTACAGTGAGTCCGCCAATTCCTGAATCAAAAATCCCTATGGGTGCCGTCTTATTTTTCAATCTTCTTGTTAGAACGTTTCAATAAAAAGGAATGTATTAATTCCCTGAATCTTAATTCAATAATTTCCAGTTTGTTTCCATTGAAAAAAACCATCCTTCTCTTTTTTCTCTCCCTTTTACCGGTAGCTCTATTCGCCCAGGTTCAAATTGATACACTCAAATCCGATTTAGAAGAACTGGTTGTGGTTGGATATGAAGGCAACCGAAGCATCCTGGAAACCCCCGGAAGCATTTCATTTGTGAACGCACAAACTATTTCGGGACTGAACAGCTCCAGTTTGTTGTATGGACTGAACACCATTCCCGGAGTTAAAATGGAGGAGCGGGCACCCGGGAGTTATCGCTTATCTATTCGCGGAAGTTCTCTTCGTTCTCCGTTTGGTATTCGAAATGTGAAAGTGTATTGGAATGATATTCCGTTCACTGAACCCTCGGGAAGCACATTTCTGAATTTATTGGATGTATATAACATGCAAAATGTGGAGGTTATTAAAGGACCATCCGGAAGTATTTACGGGGCTGGAAATGGCGGGGTGCTATTAATTAACAGTACCACTCCCATCTTAACCGATCAGCTTTCCAGCTCATTAACAAGCGGTTCTTTTGAAACAGTAGGCTATAATC
>JAKSCW010000138.1 GCA_022360375.1 Balneolales bacterium | reverse complement strand
TTAGACATTACGGGTATGCCGATGTATAAACGTGCCCGAAAAGGGATCGGCTATCTTGCCCAGGAAGCCAGCGTATTCCGAAACCTTACCGTGCGCCAGAATATTGAAACTGTTCTTCAATTCCACAATTATTCCAAAAAAGAGATTCGAGAAAAATCGGATCGGTTAATTGAAGAGTTTTCGCTTGAAAAAGTGACCAATGGAAAAGGTTATAGCCTTTCCGGAGGAGAACGACGTAGAACTGAAATTGCCCGGGCGCTGGCCACCGACCCCAAGTTCATTTTGCTTGATGAGCCATTCGCTGGAGTTGATCCTATCGCAGTGGAGGATATCCAGGAAATCGTTTCAAAGTTGAAGCATCAAAATATTGGCATTCTTATTACTGATCATAATGTCCACGAAACATTGGCAATTACCAATCGGGCATACCTCATGTTTGAAGGAAAAATCCTGATGGAAGGCGATGCAGATACTTTAGCCAATGACGAAAAAGCAAGAAAATTATATCTTGGTGAAACTTTTAAACTAGACCGTTACCAAACCAACCCTTAAATCGATGAAAGAAATTACTGTTCAGGAACTAAAAGAGAAAAAAGAAAACGGAGATGATTTTATCCTCGTAGATGTACGTGAACACACAGAATATCTGGTATCTAACCTCGATGGCCAACATATTCCACTTGGTGAATTACCAAACAGAATTGATGAAGTGACTTCAGATAAAAATGCTGAAGTTGTGATGATGTGCCGTTCCGGAGGAAGAAGTGGAAAAGCTGTTGGCGTCATGGAAAGCAATGGCTTCACCAACGTACATAATCTTAAAGGCGGAATTACAGCCTGGTCGAAGGAAATCGATCCAAGTATGCCTGTAGCTTAGGCAATGGCGGCGATCTGATTCAGTAATTCCTGATTGCTTTCGGTGTTTTTTAATACCTTTAACAAGCCAAGCATCGATTCTCTTGGCGATTTCTTCAGCAAATAGCGGCGAACCATATTACGCTCTTCCAGGGAATCAGTAATGAATTTTTCTTCATTTCTGGTTCCCGATGCTGTAATGTTAATGGCCGGATAAATACGATCGTTTGCTAATTCCCGGTCAAGCACCAGTTCCATATTTCCGGTTCCCTTAAATTCCTCAAAAATCAAATCGTCCATTCTTGAGTTTGTTTCCACCAAACAAGTCGCGATAATGGTCAGCGATCCACCACCTTCAATTTTGCGGGCCGAACCGAATATTTTTTTAGGAATTTCAAGTGCCCGTATATCTAAGCCACCCGAAAGTGTACGGCCACTATTGGTTTGAATGGCATTATAGGCACGCCCCAAACGTGTTAATGAATCAATCAACAATACTGCATCCTGGCCCATTTCGGCTTTTCTTTTGGCATAGCCAAGTGCCATTTCAGTAATGCGGATATGGCTTTGGGTTTTTTTGTCGTTCGAAGAAGCAAACACTTCAGCATCGGTAGAGCGAATGAAATCCGTTACTTCTTCAGGACGTTCATCCACCAAAAGAACACTTAAATGAATATCCGGATGATTTTGGATGAGTGAGTTCGCAATTTGTTTTAGCATCACCGTTTTACCCGTTCTGGGTGGTGCTACAATCAAGGAACGCTGCCCTTTTCCAATCGGAGCAACCAAATCAATCACTCGCATTTCAATATCATCCGGGTTTTCTCCCATGCGAATCCAGTCGATGGGCATAATTGGGGTCTGGCGTTCAAAACGAGAACACTTTGTCCAGGTTTCCATTGGCTGCCCGTTCACCACTTCAACAGAACATACATGCTTATTGCCCTGATGATCTTCCTCAAATTCACCTTCCAGGACTAAGCCTTGCCGTAAATCTAATGCTTTAACTTCTTCGGGTTTTAAAAATGGATCTTTAGGGTTGTAGCTAAACTCGTAATCCAGTTTGCGGATAAAGCCCCAGCTTTTTTCGTTTATTTCCAGTACACCGGCATATCTGCCTGAAACCCCAAGATTATTGTTCCAATAAAATTTTGGTATAAAAACATTACCGCCTTTATTGCGATTGCGGTTTTTGTTCCGGTTTTTATTCTTATTCCGGTTCTTATTGTAGTTTTTTCTATTACGTGCCATTCAATGGATTAAATTTTCAAGTCTCCCTAATCGGAAATGCCGAAATCAATAAATTCTTAGAATTTTAAAAGGAGAGCGAAAGAATTGGTGCGGTTATTTTACCGCACCATTAGAAGATGTGAAAAAGATACGAATGTTTTGCCTGATAGCAAATTATCTAACCGTTGTAGACTCGTTAATCCAGCTGTAACAAGCATTCAAAGAAGCATCCACGCGAACAGTTTGCCCATTTTCATAGCCAAGATCGAAGAATTTGTCCTGTGTAGATGGTTGAACAGCTTCAAAAGAAGGAAGCTGACTATTCACTGTACTCGTAACGGATGCATCTACATTTTTCGCCCGG
>JAKSCW010000233.1 GCA_022360375.1 Balneolales bacterium | reverse complement strand
TAGCCGTAACCAAGTGTATCATGTGCAAATTCAGCATCTAAATAGTGGGGCGTAGACTCTTCTATCCAAGATTCAGAAATAACCCGTTCATCATTCCATTTACCTTTATCCAAAACCAATTGCCCCATTTTAAGAAGGTCTCGGGCTTTTAAAGATAATCCACCACCTGTGTGCACTTTTCCATTAAATGATATCCATTGATAATCATCAATGCCTAGTTTCGCGAATAGTGTTTTCTCTGCATAATGATCAGCAGGGTGTCCGGTGGCATTCTCTAACACACCACCCAACAGTATTGAAAGCCCACTGTTATAGTAAAACTTTTCTCCTGGCTGAACTCCTGCTTTTCTGTCTTTTGATAGCAGGTAATAGAACATGTCATTACTGTTGTTCATTTGAACAGCATCATTATTAGGGTTGGAATAAGGAATATCGGTTTCATTCCATTCAAGTCCCGCAGACATCATCAGCACATGCCGAAGGCTTGGAGACCAGGTATTTGCCTGGACCGAGTCACTATATTTGGGAAAGAAATTATGAACTGGTTCATCTAAATCACTTAAAATCCCATCATCATAGGCTATTCCGATCAACAAAGAAGTCAGACTTTTTGTAATAGATTGAATGGTATGCACGTTGTCGATTTCACCAGTATTGAAGTATTCATCCAGCACAAGTTGTCCATCATAAGCTATCAATAATGCATTTAAACCCTCATATTCCCCATTCTTCACACTTTGGAAAAACTCTTTTAAAGTTTGCTGGGCAAAACCTACATCTTTCAGATTTGCTACAGACCATCCATCATTAATATCGTCAGGTGTCTTTATATCTGAGTGTTCTGCAAGTTGAGCAAATGCGATTGTCTGACTAAAGAGGAATATCAGAAATGACCAAAAAAAAACTTTCATATGATTCTATTGATTATGATCGAACCTACAGAAAAACCTTCGTTTGACACAAATGGAGTTGAGTAAAAATTAAGTTCAACAGGCCTAAAAAAACAGAAACTCAACCAAATCCAAAAGAGGATGGGTAAACCTGAGATGATTATTTCTAAGGGAGCGTAGCGTACTTCAGCGTTATGTTAGGGGTCCGTTCGTTAATCATAGTAATGTTGGCTTACTTCGGCATGCCATTTCAAACTAACAAAGCTAACTGCTTATGAACAACCATCAAGAGTTATTATTTGCTGGATAGCCAATAACAATTAACCACTCATCAACAAGAAATAAAAAAGCCGTATCTTTATAAGCTAATCAAGAGGTATTCAAACCATGAGCAAAAAAGGACGAGTATTAGTAGCGATGAGTGGAGGCGTGGATTCTTCTGTAGCCGCGGTAATGCTTCATGAGCAAGGATACGAGGTGATTGGAATCACCATGAAAACCTGGGATTACCATCGGAGCGGAGGTAGTAACGGGAAAGAAACGGGGTGCTGCACGGTTGAGAGTATGAACGACGCGCGACATATTGCGGTCAACCTGGGGTTCAAGCATTTTATTGTAGATATCCGTGAAGAATTTGGGGATTGGGTAATCGACCGGTTTGTAGACGATTATTTAGATGGAAGAACCCCAAACCCATGTGTATTATGCAATACCCATATTAAATGGGCCGCACTTTTGAAAAGAGCGGATAATTTAGGGTGTGATTTTATCTCCACGGGGCACTATGCCCGTGTACGTGAAGAAAATGGACGATACTTAATTTCCCGTGGCCTTGACCCTCGAAAAGATCAATCATATGCGCTTTGGGGAGTTGCTCAGGAGCACCTCGCTCGTACTATTTTTCCATTGGGTGGCTATTCCAAAACCGAAATTCGCCAAATTGCGGAAGATCATGGATTATTAAACGTGGCCAATAAGCCCGATTCCTATGAGATCTGCTTCGTGCCTGATGATGATTATCGCCGTTTTCTTCGTGATAAAAAACCGGAATTAATCAAGGAATTAAAAGGCGGAAAATTCGTGGATAAAAATGGAAATATTCTGGGAGAACATGAGGGATATCCGTTTTACACCATTGGTCAGCGCCGCGGTTTGAATCTTCCGATGGGGAAACCGGTGTATGTTACGCACATTAATCCCTATTCAAATACTATTACCATTGGTGAGAAACAGGATTTAGTGAGCTCGACGTTGATTGCCCAGGAGGTAAATCTCATTAAATATGATCAGATTCCTGAAGATGGTTTAGATATCATTGGCGCCATTCGATATAATGATGAAGGTGCGTTTGGGAAAATCAATCAAACGGGGGAAGATGAGATTAAAGTGCATTTTCCGGCCGGCAGAGAAGCCATAACTCCTGGTCAGGCCGTAGTATGCTACGAGGGAAATGATGTAGTTGCGGGTGGTTGGATTAAGAAAGTAAATGTAGGCTTTGAAGATTTAGTTTCTGCCTGATGCGAAACAAGCTGTACCTTTTGGCGTTTAAATTTCGATCTATCAATAAAAACTTTAGACATGAAGTTAACTAAGATACTGTTGGGGATGGTGGTTACCATTTTGCTAACAAATACTTTTGCATTTGCTCAATTTGAGGGGCAGATTACCATGAACCTGTATTCTGATTCCCAGAATGGTTCTGAAGTAAGTGAAGTGAATATCTATACTACTGCCGAGCGTGTGCTAATTAAGGGAGAGGAGAGCTACAGCTTAATGGGAGGAGTAGAAGAAGCAAGTGGCATTCTTATCCGTTCCGATATGCGTGATTTTATAGTAATGACCGGAGAAAAGGAAGCACTTCAATTTACTAAAGAAGAATTGGAGGGGCTTTTCAGCATGGCCGGGATGATGAACGGAGGTAATGAGCCTGATATCGATTCTTCTGCTGAATTTGAATATACAGGAAGAACTCAAACTATCAATGGATATGAGACTACCGAGCTTCTGATTTCCAGTAAGGAAAAAGAGGAAGATACTTCGATGTCAGTCTGGTTAACAGGAGATATTGATATTAACTGGGGTAGCCTGATGGAGCCGTGGACAAACGCTCCTGAATCGATGAGTGGAACCTTAAACCGGGTATCTCAGGAATTCAAATCTCAGAATTTCCCGATGTTGGTAGAAGTACATGACAAAAAAGGTACAAATACCGTAATGGAAGTTATAACTGTAAATAAATCAAAAGTGGCTAAGGCCATGGTGGAAATCCCAGCGGAAACTCAGCTCATGAGTATCCAGGAAATGATGTTCAAAATGATGATGGGTAATTAAACAGATTAACTGGATTCTGTAAAGCTGTTCTAACTCAGGACAGCTTTTTTTATGTCTTCAAGGGAAGTAAAAGGAAGATTACACGCATAATTTTCACAAACATAAACCGTAGTACGATCATTAATTGGGGTTTGGGCTGCTATAAACCCGGCAAGATCTGAAATCTCTCCTCCATCTTTTGGTCGGAATATCAATACCTTCGATGGAAGGAAATTCCTGTGAAAGAATTGTTTGATTTCTGAAGAATCTTCTTCCGATTCGGAGATAACAATCTCTTTAGGAGAATGATATAAAAACTGAAGAGCCATCATGCCCATGGTAATGCTTGAACCGGTTCGAATAAGTTCATTTGAAAACAATTCCCCAAGCTTATTGGCTTTTACTTCAAAACTGGTTTCTCCGGTAAAGCGGGAAAGCCGGATCAGGTTGGTAAGCATGGTAGAGTTCGCCGAAGGAATAGCTCCGTCATAAATTTGCTTTTGCAGTCCCAGAGGTTGATCGGAATCGTTTGTAGTAAGGTAAAATCCTCCAAGCTCTCCATCCCAGAACTCTTCAAGGCTCTTTTTGGTAAAATCAATAGATGCTTTCAGATATGTACTCTTGAAGGTGGTTTCATACAATTCAATCCCGCTCCAGGTCATAAATGCATAATCATCTGCGAAGGCTTCTATTCCCGAATTTCCATCTTTGAACCTATGAAGCAGGTGCTTACCCAGGAGGTGTTCTTTAACAAAGGCAAATGCTTTCTCAGCAGCTCCAACAAATTGGGGTTCATTAAAGGCTGCTCCTGCCTTAGCAAATGCTGCGATCATTAACCCATTCCAGTCAGTAAGGATTTTATCATCCAATAACGGTCGGATTCGTTTCGAACGTTCTTCGAGCAATACTTCACGAATTGGTTTCCAGTGTTCAGCTTCTTCTTCGGAAAGTGGGGCTTCCAGGTGAAGGAT
>JAKSCW010000403.1 GCA_022360375.1 Balneolales bacterium | reverse complement strand
GCGTTTCGTTCAACTTCTAAATCAGCGCCTAAAAGCTCTTTTGCCTGATTATCAATACTTTCATTTAGATTTACCCGGAACGAAGTAATGGCTACTTGCGCAGCAACGCCTACAATTATAGCGGCCATATATAAGAATAACTTCCTGCGATTGGAGCGGGAATCTCTCCAGGCCATGTTAAATACCCATTTCCAACTCATTCTACTATAATTTGGGCTTTTTGAGTAAGAGTGTCGCTTTCAATATGTCCACTTTTTATCCGGATAATGCGGTCACATTTTTCGGCTAATTCTAAGTCGTGAGTAACCAAAACCAGCGTGGTTTGCTGGCTCTTGTTTAAATCAAAAATCAATTCCTCAATATGAGCTCCGGTTTCTGTATCCAGGTTTCCTGTAGGCTCATCTGCAAACAAAATCTTTGGTTGATTAATGAAGGCCCTGGCAATGGCTACACGTTGTTGTTCACCACCGGAAAGCTGTGTTGGGTAATGATGAGTTCGATCGCCTAAACCAACTTCCGTTAACAACTCTTTGGCGCGTTCTCTGACGGCTTTTGTTGCTTCGCCTCTAAGTTCAAGCGGAACCATTACATTTTCGATAGCGGTAAGAGTTGGAATTAACTGGAAGGTTTGAAAAACAAACCCAACATGCTCATTTCGGACTTTTGCACGTTCGTCTTCATTCAATGGGCTAAGTGGTATTCCTTTTAAAATTACTTCGCCGGAAGTTGGACGATCCAGGCCGGCGCATAATCCCAGGAGGGTTGTTTTTCCACTTCCCGAAGGCCCCACAATTGCCGTTGCCGATCCTTCATCGATTTCGAAATTAATAGTGTCTACAACAGTTAGTTGACGAGAGCCACTTTTAAACTGTCGGGTTAAATCTTTTACTTGTAAAATATTGGTCACGCTTGATAATCTTGATTTGCAATTTCGTAAACTTTCAGTGTGCTTATTTCATTCCGAACAAATTGGGCGCCAAATACGTTAATAGCTCAATATTGTTTTAATATTCTGCCCAATTGACATTTTATGATCAGAAACATAGCTGCATACTTAGTTGTTTTATTTATGGCGAGTTCTATTCAGGCCCAGGAAAAAAAATCGATTCTCATTTTTGGAGATAGCATTACGGCCGGATACGGCGTGACCCCGGACCAGGCATTTCCGGCTATTATCCAGGAAAAGGTTGATTCACTGGGATTAGACTATGAAGTAATTAACGGCGGGTTAAGTGGAGAGACTTCTGCTGGGGGGTTACGACGCATCGATTGGGTGTTGCAACGAAAAGTGGATATCATGATTCTCGAATTAGGAGGAAATGATGGCCTTCGGGGAATCGACCTCAAATCCACACGCGATAATCTTCAACAAATTATCGACAAAGCCTTAACAAAGTACCCGGAGATGGAGCTCATTATTGCCGGAATGCAGGTGCCCCCAAATTTGGGTATAGAATACACGGAAGAATTCACTGGCCTTTATTACGAATTGTCGGAAGCTAATAACCTGGAGCTTATTCCACTTATTTTGAATGAAGTTGGTGGGCGAGACGAATACATGCAGGCCGACCAAATCCACCCCAATCCGCGGGGGCACCGGGTTGTAGCCGAAACAGTTTGGCAAACGCTATATCCTATTATCAATTAAAGCAATTCAATGAAGAAGTTTTTCTTTTTTACGTTACTCTTTTTCTCTTTTCCAGTGCAGGCTCAAACGGAGCTTGACTATACTCCAAAAATTTTGCTGGTAACTGCTCACCCTGATGATGATGCCATATTCTCCGCTACGGTTTGGAAAACTACACACTTATTAGGTGGAACAGTTGATTTAGCGCTTCTTACAAATGGGGAAGGAGGATACCGCTATTCAACACTGGGAAATTACGTGTATGGATTAGAACTGGATAACGAAGAAGTAGGGCGGGCTTATCTACCGACCATTCGTAAGAAAGAATTAATTGCCGGGGGAGATATAATGGGAATTCGCAATTATTTCTTTTTCGACCTGGAGGATTTCTATTACACCCAGGATGTGGAGGAAACCTTAAATAAATGGGATACAGAATTCGCTATCGAGAAGCTGTATTCCATTATGGAAGATGGTAACTACGATTTTTTATTCCTTATGCTTCCTTTTGAAGGATTTCATGGGCACCATTTAGCAGCAACAGTACTGGCTCTTGAAGCGAAGGCGCTACTTCCGGAGGAAAACCGACCTATAGCCTTACAAACATTTGTGCGAAGGGGAGAGGATGACCCCGGGGTAGAATTCACAGAATTAGAAGGGCACCCAAAAACAAAAGTGATGGAAGGAGTAACATTCGAATTTGACCGGAATCAAACCTTTGGCTTCAACAATCGGATGAACTACAATATTATCGCAAATTGGGTGATTGCAGAGCATAAATCGCAGGGAACCATGCAACTAATTAGTCAAACTTCTGAAGGAATAATAGAGCAATACTGGTATGTGGAAATGAACGGCGAGGAGGCTTTGGAACAGACACGTCGTTTCTTTGAAGCTATTAATGCCGTTCAACCCGATTAATCATCAATTTCAAAGACCATATTAATTGCTACGGAAACTGAAACCGTTTGACCAAAATCCATCATAGATGCACTTGCAGATCGTACCATAATCGCGTCTGCCTCCATTAGTGGAGATGGCCTGGATACAATATGTTCGGAATAATTTGCTGACAAAACGTCGCCAAGCTTAACATTGCTAACTTCGGCAATAAACGCCGCTTTTTCATGTGCTTTCTCAATGGCCGCTTCAAGGGCGTTGTCTTTTCCATCATCCATTTCCGTACTGGAAAAACTTCCGTTGAAAGAATCGAATCCATTTTCTATTAAAGTGAGCTGTATCTCCTCATAAATGGAGAAGTCATTAAAGGTAACAGACACTTGTTGAGAAGTAACGGAATGCTCTTCGCGACCGTTGTTGCGGTATCTTTTATTAATTCGAATGGGCTGAAAGCGGATATCTTCTTCTTCGATATCGAATTCCTTCAAAGCACTGGCTAATACATGTTCCAGTTCCTTGTGCTTATTGAAGGCATCCCGGGGTGTTCGGCCTTCTGCATTTACATTGATATTGAAGATAATCAGATCAGCCGGAAGCAATTCCTGGGCCGTCATTGAGATAGTTATCGTTCGTTCATCCTTGCTCACATTTTGGGCTTGAACAGAATGCCCAAGTATCAGGATAATTGCCAGTACCCACATTTTTTTCATAGTAAATCCCTTGATTAATGTTTACTTCTACAAAACTCGTTCTCAGGTAACTTATTGTTGCAAAAGTTTTTCTGCAACCGGGAGTATCTCTTGTACCCAAAGAGAATACATTTCTCCGGATGGATGAAGCTGATCTCCGGCAATTAGAGCCGGATCGGTTTTGGCATCTTCCGAGATAGGGGTGATATTCACAAAAGGAATACCAAAGGTTTGCGCAATTGAATCCGCAATAGCATCATAGTACAGCAACTCTTTACGAATTCGGTCTTCCCCCAGTGATTGCCCAAATGGAGTAACACCGTAATTTGGAATGGAAACCACAAAAACCTTTTCCATGTCACCGTTAGCTGAAACAATAGCTTGTTCTAACAGTTCTTTAAATTCAGTTCTGTAAATATTGGTGTTATATCCCCGGTATTGATTATTTACTCCAATTAACAGGGAAACCATGTCATAAGATGAATCCGGGTCAGCATCGAGGATTCCGGCTTGCAATTCGGACGTGGTCCAGCCAGTTGTAGCTATAATATTTATTTCCTTAAAAATGAACCCCTTAGTGGATAACGAATCGGACAGTTGAATAGGCCACCGCTCATTTTCAGGAACAGACTCTCCAATGGTATAAGAATCTCCTAAAGCCAGAAAACGAAGCTCATTTTGATGAAATAAATTTTCAGAAAGGGATTTACCCGATTCAGGTTGTGGGAAGCAGTTTCCTAAAAAAAGAATGGGAAAAAGAAGAAAGAGTTTGTTTAGATGTAACTTCACCAGAAAAGGATTTAATTTTTTTAGCACAGTCTTATGCGCTGCCTATGTTAAAATAAAGTTAGCTAAAAACATCATTTTTGTTAATTTTGGGCCATATTATCTATAAAAGCGCTTACATGCCCCAAAACGATTTACAAGACACCTTGGCAAGGTGCAGTAAAAAAATACAATAGTTGGAGTAAAGCGAGTAGAGTATTAAAAACAACAAATCAAATCAGGATCAAAACATGAGTAAACAGATACGAAAGATAGTATTTCTGTGCCTCAGCCTTTTTGTTGCGTTTGGTCAAGTTATCTATGCAGGTCCAAATACATCAATCAATAATACAGAGGTTAGTGGAACAGTGGTTGATACCGACGGAGAACCATTAGTTGGTGTAAACATCCGGGTAAAAGACCGAATTATCGGTACATCAACAGACGCAGAGGGAAATTTTTCAATCACAATTTCGCAAGACCCTCCCGTTACTTTAATTTTTTCAATTATCGGGTTCCGAACTACAGATATTGAAGTTACAGCGAGTGGCCAATTTCTTGAAGTAGTCATGGAGGAAGAAACCATATTTGGAAGCGATGTAGTAATATCGGCTTCACGGGTAGAGGAAAGTATTCTTCAATCTCCGGTTACGATAGAAAAAATTGACATATTGGATATACAGGCTGCAGCAACAACGAACTTCTATGATGCAATCGGAAATTTGAAAGGGGTAG
>JAKSCW010000297.1 GCA_022360375.1 Balneolales bacterium | reverse complement strand
TTTTTTACCAATTCTAATTGTAGCTCAGGAATATACAATAAATGGCTTCATTAAAGATAAAACTACAGGAGAAATCCTGATAGGCGCGAATGTATTCAATATAAAAAAACAAAACGGCACAGCTAGCAATAATTTTGGTTTTTACAGTTACACAACTCAAGAAGATAGCATAATCCTGTCGGTAAGTTATATTGGCTATGCCACAGAGCTTATCGCGCTTTATTTGAACAAGAATATTGAACTCAATATAGAATTGATTCCTGGTGATATTCTAGGTGAAATTGTAGTTACAGGAGAACAGAATATTGAGGAAGTTACTCAAATGAGTCGGGTATCTGTTCCTGTTCAGCAGATAAAATCGATGCCCAGGCTTTTAGGTGAAGTAGATGTAATGAAAGCACTACAGATGATTCCAGGGGTTCAATCCGGAGCCGAAGGAACGAGTGGGCTTTATGTGCGGGGTGGTGGCCCGGATCAAAACCTGATTCTATTAGATGGGGTTCCGGTTTACAATGCGTCTCATTTATTTGGTTTTTTTTCAGTATTCAATGCCGATGCCATAAATAACGTGGATTTGATAAAAGGAGGTTTTCCGGCAAGATACGGCGGACGGTTATCTTCAGTTATCGATATCAGTTTAAAAGAGGGGAATACAGAAAAAATCAAAGGAGAAGGATCAATTGGTATTATCTCATCAAAGCTTACCGTTGATGGACCAATTGATGACAGAACAACATTTTTGGTTTCAGGGAGAAGAACGTATATAGATTTGCTGACTCGCCCGATTATTCGGGCAGAATCAGGTGGGGATGATGTTGCCGGTTACTATTTCTATGATTTAAACGCAAAGATCAATCATCGATTTTCAAATAAGGACCGGGTGTATTTGAGCACATACCTTGGAAATGATAAAGCTTATAGCAGAAGTAAAGAAGAAAACCGGTTTCCGGAAATGGATAATGAAGGACAAGTATATTCTGTTGATAGGGAACAGGAACAGGACTTTGAGTTAAAATGGGGGAATATTACTACCGCATTAAGATGGAACCATGTTTATAGCCCAAGGATGTTTGGAAATGTAACCCTAACCTACAGCAGGTATTTATTCGACGTACACGAAAACATTTACGAGTATGAGGCCCGCCCGGATAGCGTATTTGAAGAGGACTCAAGACTGAGATATTTTTCAGGAATTAATGATCTTGGTGCAAAGGTGGATTTTCAGTTCAATCCAAACCCGAATCACAGCATTAGGTATGGCGGATCATTTACTATTCATGAATTCAATCCTGGTGCGCTGGCTTATAATTCGAACATTGAATCTGATACCACGTTGGGTCAGGACCGGGTTAATGCGAACGAGTTTTTTATATATGCAGAGGATGACTTTAAAATCGGAGAGGTACTAAGTTTAAATATAGGGCTTCATGCTTCAGGATTTACTGTTGAAAATGAGTTTTATAATTCCCTGGAGCCCCGTTTGGCTTTTAATTACAGGCTTCCATTTGAGTTTTCGCTAAAAGGTTCGTACACCCGCATGACTCAGTACATCCATTTACTAACAAATAGTGGAATAGGATTACCAACGGATCTTTGGGTTCCATCTACCAATGAAGTAGAACCTCAGGTTGCCTATCAATATGCACTTGGGATAGCCAAAAATTATGAGGATTTGGAAGTCACTTTAGAGGGGTACTACAAGAGTATGGATAACCTTATAGAATATGAAGAAGGGGCCACATACCTTTCTCTTGAAGAAAACTGGCAAGATAAAGTAGTGTTTGGAAAAGGTGAAAGTTATGGAGTTGAGCTTTTTCTTCAGAAGAAAAAAGGAGAATGGAATGGCTGGCTGGGTTACACACTATCATGGAACTTCAGGGAATTCGATGATGTGAATTTTGGTGAAAAGTTCCCATACAGATATGATCGGCGACATGATGTAAGCCTGGTGTTAATTCATTCCCCTAAATCCGGTGTGGAGTATTCCATGGGATGGGTTTATGGAACCGGTAATTCGGTTTCTGTACCGGTTAGTCAATATCCCGGAGAAAGGGACAACCCATGGGGGCTTGAATTTATTACATTAGACTATTATGACGGAAGAAATGGGTTTCGTATGCCGGCGTATCACCGGCTGGATTTGAATGCGAGCTGGACTAAACCAAAAAAGTGGGGAGAGCGTACCTGGTCGATTGGAGCCTACAATGCCTATAATCGAAAAAATCCTTTTTATTTGGATATTGTAGAGCAGTATAGTGAAGAAAGGGGACCCGAGAAGAAGTTTATTCAATACAGTTTATTCCCCATAATCCCATCAATCACCTATAGTTTTAAGTTTAAATGAAGCACCCGGTTCCAATACTTTTTATGCTGTTTATGGTATTGCTCTCATGCGAGACAGTGATTGAGCTTGACGTTCCCAGAAAAGAAAGAAGCATGGTGTTGAATAGCTTTTTTAACCCGGATAGTTCATTCAAAGTGTTTTTACATGAGGATGTGCATATTCTTGATTACACAAGTGACCCAATCGCTATTTCAGGAGCCAGGATTGAGCTCTTCAACAATGAAGATGAGTTCATAACAGAGTTGGTGCATATCTCAGGTGCAGAATACAATGCTGATTTCAGGCCGGTACGAGGCGAAGAGTATTTCATTAATGTTGAAATGGAGGGTTTTGAATCGATATCGGCTGTTGGAAATGTACCAGCAGAGCTGGCAGAAGTTCAGAGTGTTCTGGTAGAGCAATTGGATGTGTTCGAGTATGATTTTACGTTGAGTTTGGATGATCGGGAGGGAAAAGATTATTATGAAATTCAGGCATGGGAGGAAGGCTATTATTTAGAAAACGAAGATACTGTGTATATCAGTTATCCCTCCTATTTAATGTCATCAGAACTATACTTTGACGAGTATTCTTCCGAAGGCCACAGTTTGTATCTCGATGATGTACTTTTCGAAAATCAAACGATCGAAATAACGATAAATACTCTGTGGCAATTACAAGGCTTTTGTAATGAAAACTGTATTGATTTCAACGTGTTTGTAGTTGTAAGACGTTTGAGTGAAGAATATTTTTTATACCGGGAATCATCAGAGCTACAAGATCGCCTTAGCGATGATCCTTTTGCCGAACCCGTAAATGTATTTACCAATGTAAATAATGGCTTTGGCATATTTGCAGGGTTCAACAATAATGTAATCCGGATCGACGTACCCGAAAATGATTTTTTGGTTAACCTAAAAGATCAATAATCTTAAAACTCTCCGGTCCATGAGTTAACAGTACATGCAGGATGGAACATTCACCCATTGTACGAATTCCTGAATCCTTTATTTCAGCAGGATGTGTTGAGGGAAGCTGACGGATGTAATTTTTAGATTGGTATTCCTGAAAAATTAATTCCGAATTTATGTCGATATCCACCAGTTCACTCATCCATTCAAACTCGATTTCTATTTCCAAATACTGAAGCAGTTTTGGCAGTAAATGCTTTGTGAATTCAATGAGTTTTTCTTTGTTAGAAGCAGCCTGAAGTTCAGCTAGCAATTCGTCTTCAAAATAATCGAAATAACGGGCATGGTGATAATTGTGGTGAATAGCGTTCCAAAAGGTTTCGAACCAGAGTTTTTCTGAATGATTGATCTGAACCTGGTTAATTGGTTTTTTCTTGTCTTCGGTATGAATGGGAATATTCACCCATTGAAGTCCACTCCTGGTCTGAAGTGCCGCCCGGTGAGTTCTTCCCTTGCGCGACCAAATATCTGTATCCAGTAAAATCACCCGATCTGCCCGTAGCATAGAAGCAAGATCGAATAAGTTTGGGGCAAATTGAGGTTGAATGAGGGCAACACTCACACAATTAATAATTAGGAATTAAGAATTGAGGTTAAAGTAATCCAAAATTTCTAATTCCCAATTCATAATTATTACTAAATGAAGTCGAGTTCAAAAATCCGTACCTTTGTTGCCTTTTCAAATTCATAATTAAGACTAGAATTTAATGAGCGTTCGTGTACGTTTTGCTCCTTCCCCAACCGGTTTTCTCCACATCGGAGGTTTGAGAACCGCTTTATATAATTACCTGTTTGCCCGGCATCATGCCGGCGCATTTGTGCTTCGAATAGAAGACACTGACCAATCTCGCTATGTAGAAGAGGCCGAAGCGGATATCATTCGTTCACTGGAATGGGCCGGGATTGAAATTGATGAAGGCCCAAACAGACCGGGAAATGTTGGCCCGTATCGACAAAGTGAGCGTAAGGCGATGTATCATGAATATGCCAGGCAACTGATTGATAACGATTTTGCTTATTACGCATTTGATACTTCAGAAGAAATTGACGAGATGCGGGAGCGTCTTAAGGCCTCGGGAAATCCTTCCCCGAAATATGACTCGATCACCCGCCAAAGCATGAAAAACAGTTTAACCCTTCCTAAAGATGAAGTGGAAAGGCGTTTGGCTGATGGGGATGAGTATGTGGTGCGTCTCAAAGTTCCTCGTCGCGAAACAGTGAAGTTTGAGGATTTGATTCGTGGTATTGTTTCATTTGAAACGGCCGGGCTGGATGATCAGGTACTGTTAAAATCAGATGGAATGCCTACGTATCATCTCGCTAATGTGGTGGACGATCACACGATGGGAATCACCCACGTAATCCGTGGGGAAGAGTGGCTGAG
The DNA here is from genome assembly GCA_022360375.1 of Balneolales bacterium. Lineage (GTDB taxonomy): Bacteria > Bacteroidota > Rhodothermia > Balneolales > Balneolaceae > HXMU1420-13. Next base: position 1,293 of record JAKSCW010000297.1, on the reverse strand, counting down.
CTCTGCTCCTAAACACATGTTGTTGTATAAAGCCTTGGGCTGGGAGGCACCAACTATGGCGCATCTCCCGTTAATCATGAGTCCAAGTGGAGGTAAACTTTCAAAACGAAAAGCAGAAAGCGAAGGCATTCCGGTGAATACCAAAGAGTACATTTCCGGGAATTATGAGCCAGAGGCACTTGTCAACTTCCTGGCGTATTTGGGATGGAGCCCCGGCGATGATTCTGAAATACACGATATGGAAGAGTTGTGCGAGTTGTTCACGCTTGACAGGGTGAGCAAGGGAGGTGCCGTGTTCAACCACAAAAAACTGATGTGGTACAACGAGCATTATATCAAGCATACTTCGCTCGAAGATTTACTTCCGCGTGTGAAAGCGTTGGCGGAACATGCTGGTTTTGATGTGAAAAGCGACAAATATTTAACCGAAGTGCTGCAACTTCTGCATGAACGTGTTTCAAAAGTAGATGAATTTGTGGCAATGGGTTCATTTTTCTTCGAAGCTCCCAAAGAATACGATGAAAAAGCCCTGAAGAAATGGAATGAGCAAAGTGGAGATTTCGTATCCATGTATAAGTTGAAGATAGAAGCTTTTTCAGAAGAAGATTTTGTTGCATCTAATCTGAAATCGGCGCTTGAAGAAACGGTAGCTGAAAATGAAGTCGGCTTTGGTAAAGTGATGATGCCCGTTCGTATTGCTACAACGGGCCAGGGGTTTGGCCCTGACCTGTTTCCGGCGTTGGCTCTAATCGGTAAAGAAGAAGTACTAAGCCGAATGGATACGGCGCTGGAGAAACTCTCTGACTAGGGATTTGATTGTTTTTTCTGTTCCTCTTCACGCCCTTTTGCTTCCGCTAACGTGCGTATTTTAATTCCTGTATAGGCATAAAAGATGGTCATAAAAGGGCTGATCAGGTTAAAGAAAGCGAATGGCAGATAAGCAAGTGTTCCCACACCCAAAACACTTGAATGATACGCACCACAGGTATTCCATGGAATTAGCACTGATGTGACGGTTCCGGAATCTTCCAGGGTGCGACTCAGGTTTTCAGGGGCTAATCCTTTCTCTTTGTAGGTATCGGTATACATTCGGCCGGGAACCACGATGGCCAGATATTGGTCAGATGCTGTAATGTTGAAGAACACACATGTGCCTACGGTGGAGGCAATCAAAGAACCAGTAGAATTTACCACAGAGATTACAGCCTCCGCAATACGTTTCAGCATTCCACTGCGTTCCATCACACCACCAAACACCATGGCGGAAATAATCAGCCATACGGTTCCCAGCAT
>JAKSCW010000285.1 GCA_022360375.1 Balneolales bacterium | reverse complement strand
TGGTACCAAATGGAGCAAATGTTAATTTCAGGACTGGATCTTTCTCCTATAATTACACACCGTTTTGCAATTGATGACTTCCAGAAAGGATTCGATATTATGGAAGCCAAAAGCTGTGGCAAAGTAATTCTGAACTGGTAGCTGAACTTTACAAAAAACTGCGCGGGATTTAAGAATAACACCCCCCCCGCATATTTTGTTAATCTTGTACCTATCCAGAAAAACGCTTCCAAATTTTTCTTTAAATATTGAATGAAACGCAGTACGTTATGTGCTTTAACTTGTCGTCGCGTAACCAAAACTAATCATACACCTAAATGAATATTGCTCAGAATAGAGACAAACTGTTCCTTGGCAGTTGCCTTGCTCTCATTGTTACCTCTCTCTCCTTCGCTGTTCGTGCACAAATTGAAGGCGTTTTCAGCTCAGATTATGGACTTACTGCCGAAGAAATTGGTTGGGCATTTGGACCTGCATTCTGGGGGTTCACAATTGCCATGTTCGCCGGAGGATTAATCATTGATATCATCAAAACAAAAAATGTTATCTGGACTGCATTTTTTATGCAACTGATTGGCCTCATTATCCTTCTGGTTGCCAGGGATAAAACCATGCTTTTTGTCTCTAACGTATTCATCGGTTTGGGAAATGGTTTTGTGGAAGCTGCTTTTAACCCCCTTGTTGCTGCGCTCTACCCTGATGCGAAGACAAAGATGTTGAATCGCTTTCATGTTTGGTTCCCCGGGGGAATCGTTATTGGAGGAGTAGCGGCCTACTTACTTATCGATACTCTCGGGTTAAGCTGGATTATACTTGTGAGCCTTTTATTTATTCCGTTAATCATTTACGGATGGATATTCCTTGGAGAAGAGATTCCGGAAACTGAGCGCGTTACCAGTGGAGTTTCCTACAAAGACATGCTCAAAAACGTATCGGCCCCATATACAATCATTCTCATCGTTTCCGTAATGATTGCCTTTGCCTCTGTGCCTTCTTTAACTATCGATTTCGGCTCAAATACAACGTATTTCATTATGGCGGCATTCTTAGCGCTAATAGTAATAGAAGGCAGGCTGGTGAATAAGATGACGTTGCTCTTCCCTTTCATTTTTATCTGTATGTTCCTTACGGCAAGTTCAGAATTAGGTACCACACAGTTTATTAATGCTCTGCTAACCGATAGTGGCGTAAGCCCTATTCTTATCCTGGTATTGATTACGGGAATTATGGCTGTAGGACGATATTATGCGGGCCCGCTGGTTCATAGACTAAACCCATCGGGGGTTTTATTAGGCTCGGCAGTATTATCAACCATTGGTTTGTACCTGCTTAGTACTTTATCAGGAGCGGTACCTACCATGATAGCAGCGGTAGTCTTTGCAATTGGTATTTGTTATTTCTGGCCCACTATGATTGGATTTGTAGCTGAGTATGTACCCGAAAGTGGTGCTCTTGGTATGTCAATTTTAGGAGGAACGGGAATGGTTGCAACATCCCTGGTTCTTCCAATTATGGGAGCTTCCATCGATACGGCAGGACCACAGGCTACCCTGAGCTATATGACCATTCTCCCGGCAATTCTAATCGTATTATTTATCGGGTTATTCATCTATATGAAAGGAAAAACAAAACCCAATGAGGTTACCGAATAGTCTTTACATCCAGGGCAAGTATTTCTGAATACTTGCCTTTTTTCTTTCTACACTAATTGAAGGTTAGAAATCCTGTTAAAACCATTTAATGGTAAAATCAATCAACTTTTGCTTAAATGAAGTATAAGGTGGGGGCAATAAATCTAACGCATTGGGCATATTTTGAGACATAATACCTCTTGGATTGGAAAAAGCTTTGAACCCCTCCACACCATGTCCCCGGCCTATCCCACTGTTGTTGCTTCCGCCAAATCCTAATTCCAGGTTATAAAAATGCACTCCATTGTGATTTATCAAAGTTGCGCCAGCTCTTGTATTTGCAACCAAATATTTAATGGTTTTTTTTGACCTGGAATAAATATACATCGCTAACGGCTTTTCTCTTGAATTTATCGCGGTAATCACCTCATCCAGAGAATGGTAACTAACAATTGGCAACACAGGTCCAAAGATTTCTTCCTTCATTATTTCAGCTTCAGACGAGAGATTTGTAAGAACTGTGGGCGAAATAAATCGTTCTGTATCATTAAAAACTCCCCCTTCTTCAACAAAAGCTCCTTTTTCAAAAGCGTCTTCAATCAATGCTTT
>JAKSCW010000494.1 GCA_022360375.1 Balneolales bacterium | reverse complement strand
CAGCTAAGCGCCTGCTTTCGCTGAAACCCTTTTTCCCTTTGTGTAATGGTAAAACTCCAAATAATCCCACCAATAACCATTGCGGTTGCAAAGATCATCATCAGGTTTTTTACTCCCATCAGTTCATATTCCAAAACCAAAGAAGCGATCGTTACTGAAATGGAATTGGTTATGGTAAACAACAGCCATTCAGAGCTGAATACTCTACCCCTGTAAATATCGTCTGTACGTTTTTGCAGCAGAACGGTGCTTGTTACCCAATTCGCACCGGAAGCAATATGTGCCAGCAACACAAAAATGAGCATCACCCATATTACATTGGTGATTCCCACCACAAAATACATCAACCCGGAAATGATGATACTTAGCCCCATTACCATTACCCAGTCTTTTTCATTTTTAAATATTCTTCGGGCTAAAACGGGCCCGATTCCGGTTCCAATGCCCCTTGCCGCGTACAACAATCCCAAACCAATACTACCCATCATCAATACATCTTCACTGATAATAATGAGCATGTAAACCAGACCTTGCAAGAATAAACTGGAAGAGCCTTTAGCAATTCCGGGTCGCCAGATGTGTGGGTTTCTGAATAAATACCGGAACCCTTCTTTGATGCCAATAAACGGGTTTCGTGTTCGCAGTTTCTCCTCCGAACTCATTGCTGTTTGAGGAATCACCGCTTTGTAAATAAACCATGCTGATACAAAATAAGTGAGTCCGTCCAAAACAATTACCGCATTAATTCCCAGCCATTCTGTTGCAAATCCACCCAGGGCCATCCCGGAAGTAAAAACAATACTCCAGGTTGCCGTTGAAATAATATTGGCATTCACCAACTCTTCTTTACTGGTCACATTGGGTATAGATGCGGTTTTAGCGGGTTCGAAAACTGCGGAAATCATCATTTGAATGGAAGTGAGTACATAAGCTAACCATAACATGTTTTCGCTTTGCACAAACAAAATTCCCAATACAACAACCGATCTGAGCACGTCGCACAAAATCATGAGTTTTCTGCGATTGAACCGGTCAGTAATATACCCGGCAAATGGAGAGAATAAGGCAAGGCTAAGCATCTTCACAATGATGATGAGCCCAAGCAAAAATTCTGAATCAGAGTATTTTGCTATTAGTGCATAGAGAGCAAGCAGCCCAAACCAGTCTCCAAAATTAGAAATGGATTGTGCAATCCAGAGTCTGCGATAATTATGATTTGTTTTTACAAGCTGGTAATACGGTTTTAAACCAATTGCCAATATCTTTTATTTTTGAAATTAATTGACACCTGTACTACCAAATCCCCCCGTTCCCCGTTCGGTATCATCCAATTCTTTTACATCCCGTATTTCAAGTTGAACAACGGGAGCAATAACCATTTGGGCAATTCGATCCCCATGGTGTATAGTGAAAGACTCACTTCCATGGTTTATAGCAATTACTTTAACCTCTCCCCTGTAGTCTGCATCAATAGTTCCAGGAGAGTTTAACATGGTAATTCCATTTCGGATTGCCAGCCCGCTCCTGGGCCTCACTTGAGCTTCATAACCTTCTGGTAAAGCCATTTGTAGTCCGGTAGGTATAAGTGCTCTCTCCCCCGGGTTCAAGGTAACAGACTCGCTTAGTGCCGCCCTTAGATCCATACCAGCTGCTGATTTCGATTCATAGGCTGGAAGAGGTAAGTCTCTGGCATGTGGTAATCGTTTGAACCTCAATTCAATCATATTGGCTCTCTTTTGTATTCAATAAGTTTGATAATGGCATTACCAAGAAACACTTTTACCCGCGCTTCAAGAGGAACGCGAAGGTCATCGTTCATAAACCAGGCTCTGAATTTTCCACTAAATCCAAATGGGCCTGCCAAATCTTCAGTTTCTCCATAAGTAATATGTGCATAAACGGGTTCATCAAAAGCCCGATAATTTCTTTTTTCGATTCCGGTTGGGTTCTCAAAATTAATGTAACCTACATCTTTAGAAATAAATACGATCAACCTGGAATCCAGATCACTTCCCGCAAAGATCCGGGAAAAATAGTAGATAATGTGTCCTGCTGTTGCAGGTTCTTCAATGTCGAGTGTATCCCGGGTATTGTCCTCCTCCTTGTAATAAACCAAACCGTTTTCCCGGTCAAATTCGTACATGATTTCTTCCAATTCATTTTCATCCATGTTGTCTTTCCAGTATTTACTGGTTACGGGAATACCATCTTCATTTTCATAAAACAGGCTATGGTAATGATCGATCTCTTTTCCTATAAACGGGTTTTTGGAATTGGAGCGAATAATTGTGTGAAGATGCTTATGAATTTTTCCTTTGTACAAGGTATCAGGAAGGAGCATTACGTCTACCCACCCAAGTTTAAACGGACCATAGGTAACCTCATAGGTGAAGGTCTCTTTTACTGAAAAAAGTTGACTTAATTCCGGGGCAGGAACAAAGGTAGTGTCTTGTGCAATAGATGCGTTCGAGGCAATTACCAGTAAGAATAAGAGGGAGAAAAGGAGAAAGCGCACTTTTATTTAGTCTCCATAAGTTCATTTGCCTTCAGAAAGGTCTCAAAAGCTTCCTCATCATATCCTACCAACACAGAATTTTCGAATACTAACACCGGGCGCTTAATCATACTCTGGTTTTCATGTAACGCTTCAAGCATTTCCTCATCAGATAGGTTTTTGTCTTTCAAACCCAGGTTTCGGTAAGTGGTTCCTTTTGTATTCACCAAAACATCTAAGCCAACTTTAAATTCCAGGTCTTTAATCTCGTCAAGAGTTAGCGGGGTTTTCTTTACATTAATGAACTCGAAATCAATATTTTTGCTCTCCATCCATTTTTTTGTTTTGCGAATTTTATCGCAACTTGGAACGCCGATAATATGTAGCATGTGTTTGTACAGTAATTGTTTTGTATTTTTAACGAAGATAACAATTGTTCATTTATTCTGTTTCTGAAAGCAGCTCTAATGCGAAAAAAGATTTATTTATTGATATCAATCACTGCATGCCTTTTTTATTTTGGCTGCAGTAACAGTGATGCCCAGGTGGAATTCGAAAATCAAGCTTATTCAATTCCTCAAAATATTACCGAAACTGATTTCCAGGGAAATATTGTGCGACCAGATAGTGACGATTGGAGAATTTCTCCGGTTTATGTGGGTCTGGCAGAAATTGAGTTTCCTGCGTTCCCTAATCCCGTGGATTGGGGAAATTCTTTTGAATTTACCGTTGACTTGCGGGGAGCTATTAGTTCATTTGTTGAAGTTTACTACTTCAATACTACCTTTGCAGAAGTACCACAGTTTCTGGATCGACAAAATATAACAGGTGATTTTGAGAACCTTGTTTTCAGATTAGATACTGAACAATTTGGAGGGGCTGACCGGGCAAGAGGTATCCACCGTATACTCATATTCGATGGAAATCAGCGTATGATCAGTTATGGCGATTTATTGATTGAGTAGGTTGTTAAAATTTAGAACAGCCTCTATCTTACTTGTATGAGAAAGCTGTATCCTTCTGAAAAATCTATCCTTTCACATCTAATATTTCCAGAGAGTTATCACGTCATTTTGGAAGAAACCGGATTACCAGAAGGTGCACTAAGAGACGACCTGATCAACCTCATAAGCTTTCGATTTGTTGAAGTGATCGATTATGGTACTTCAAATCCTGCCGGCAGTGCTTTTTACGACTCTGACAACATGCAGGATTATTCTTACAGGGCTACACAAACAGGACTAAAACAAATACGGCAAACAGCATGAAATTCAATGCAGAATTCGACGAAAACACTTTTGAAATCGACCTGAATACAGAAGATTCAACTTTTGTTATTGGTGACGAACCCCGGAACTATGAATTCGAGGAAGATAATGGAAGATTTTATCTGCGTCGGGGAACAAAACTTCACAAAATCGATAATGTAAAATTCGATGGCTCACTTATCGAGTTTTCCATGGACGGAAATTGGTATAAAGTATCAGTAAAAGATGAAGAAGAGTTGCTGCTGGACAGGCTTGGTTTCAAGACCGGGTCTTCAGGAGCAGAAGGTGCCCTTACCTCCCCCATGCCCGGCAAAATCCTGGATATTATGGTTTCCGTAGGAGATGAAGTCGAAAAAGGACAAAGGGTAGCCATTTTAGAAGCCATGAAGATGGAGAATGAATTGAAAGCTCCCATCGGAGGAGTGATTAAATCTGTTGATGTTGAGGTTGGCCAATCGGTAGAAAAGAAAACCCCCATTTTGGAGATAGAATAATTGGACAAATTTATAATTAAAGGAGGGCATCCGCTTCGTGGTACCATCAAAATAAGTGGTTCAAAAAATGCGGCACTTCCTATTATTGCAGGCTCTCTTCTAGCTGACGAACCTGTAACCATTCACAACATCCCCCGCCTCCAGGATATTTATACATTTAACAATGTACTACGCGTTGTTGGAGCAAAAGTACATTTTGACGATCAGAATAATGTAGTTCATATTGACCCGACTCAGGTTTCCTACTTAGAAGCTCCCTATGATTTAGTTCGGAAGATGAGAGCTTCGTTTTACATGCTTGGGGCATTAGTAGGCAAACATGGCTATGCAAAAGTATCCCTTCCGGGGGGCTGCGCCTGGGGACCTCGCCCCGTTGACCTGCATCTAAAAGGAATGGAAGCCATGGGTATTACAATTTCTTTGGATAAAGGGTACGTAATAGCCAAAGCCAAAGAAACTATCAAAGGTGGTGAGTTTACCCTAAATCCCAGCAGTGTAGGTGCTACTGTAAATCTGCTTTTAGCCTCCGTTCTGCGGGCAGAGGAATTCACCATTCACAATGCCGCTCAAGAACCTGATGTGGTTCAATTGTGTAATTTTTTAGCTGAACGCGGCGCAAATATCGATGGCATCGGTACCAGTACCCTTACCATCCGCAAAACAAATTCTCTATCTGGTGGAGAAGTTTACAACGATCCGGATCGGATTGAACTAGGCACATATATGATAGCCGGAGCTATGTATCCCGGAAATGATCTTACCCTTACAGGATGTAATGCTGCACATCTTGGCAACTTTCCGGAGCAACTCCGGGAAACCGGGACCGAGGTGAACATTGATGGTTCCATCATTACAGTAAAAGCGCCTGAAGTCCTGCAGCCTGTGTCCATCAGCACGGCCATTTACCCTGGCTTTCCAACTGATCTGCAGGCTCAGTGGGCATCTATGCTTACGCAGGCTTCCGGAGAATCAACGGTAACAGATACCGTTTACTTTGATCGGTTTAGCTATGTACCTGAACTTGTTCGACTTGGTGCCGATATGCATAATGAACAAAACACGGTTAAAATTATTGGGAAAACCCCGCTAACCGGAGCTTCGGTAATGAGTACTGATCTGCGTGCCAGTGTGAGCCTGGTATTAGCTGCGATGGTTTCTAAAAATACGAGCGAAGTACTTCGTGTGTACCACCTGGACCGTGGCTATGAATCCCTGGAAACTAAGCTAAATGCCGTAGGTGCAAAGATATCCCGAATTGAAGCAGAATAAGTTTTAACAAGCCCTGGATATTTGCAATTTACTTTAACCCATTTCTCAAGCTATATTGTGAGGTGGACAAAAGGTTATCCACAGGATTTTTTTAAACATTTTCTATTTGCGTTACGCACAGAATACATATCAATTAAATCAGGCAGAGGTACATTTTAAAGAAGCTTTAATGGCCTTCTGCTACGAGTCACTTTGCTTTTGTTTGTTAACCGTTTACTTGATGAAACAAAGGCTCTTATTCGGTTCCACCAGTGAATCGTCTGAGAAAAATGAAATAACAGAAATTAATACCGAGGCATACGCTTCTCTACCGTTACTATCCCCAGAATTTACACATTGGTTTATCCCGGGCACGGTTAAAAAACTCCGACGTTGGAAGGTTGTAGTAAGTGAGGACTGCCTCTCAAAAGAATTTTTTAATGAAGAATCAAATTATTATCCACTCATCCGGGAATCAGAACCGGATCGCGCTGCTGGAAAATGGAGAGCTGGCGCAACTTTTCATCGAATCAGAAGAGAATCAACGCACCGTTGGTAACATTTATGTAGCAAGAGTTCACAAGGTGATGAGCGGCATTCGGGCTGCTTTCATCGACATGGGTACTCCAAAAGATGCTTTTCTTCACTTCTCTGATGCGGGCGACCACCTGGATGAATACATAACCATGCTGAATGGTAAAAATGCTATCCCCGGCAGCCTCCACAAGGAATTAAAGAACAAGGAAAATTTTACTAACCTGCAAAAGCAGCAGCTGGCAGGGAAAGTTCTCAAAAGCGGACAAAAACTATTGGTTCAAATCGTGAAAGAACCAATCGGCTCAAAAGGCCCCCGTGTCTCAACCGATATTACCATTGCAGGGCGCTTTTTGGTCCTGATCCCTATGGGCGACTACATCGCTGTTTCCAAGAAAATTGGAAATTATAAAGAACGTCGGCGTTTGAAAAGCATTCTAACCAAGATGCTGCCTGATGGTTTTGGGGTTATTGTTCGTACAGTTGCCCAAAAGCAGGATGCCCAGGCAATAGAAGACGATTTAAGGAATGTTCTTCGTAAATGGGAAATGCTCGTCGACAAAGTGGAAGACGCCAAACCCCCTTCCCTGCTGTACAAAGACCTGGACATGACAGAAAGTTTAATCCGGGATTTATTCGCCAAAAATTACGACCGGGTCTTGATTGACGACCCGAAGATGTATCGCCAGATTAAATCGTATGTAGGTCAGATTGCCCCCCATATGGTTCCCAATGTGGAGCAATTCAAACGTAAAGAACACATCTTCGACTACATGAAGATTTCGGAAGATGTGAATTCCATTTTCAGCCCTAAAGTACGTATGAAAATGGGTGGATATCTTATTTTTGAGCAAACGGAAGCTATGTATGTAGTAGACGTTAACTCCGGGCCTTATGCCGCAAAAGAAAAACAAGAAGACAATTCTCTGAAGACAAACCTGGAGGCTTCCCGCGAAATCGCAAAACAACTTCGCCTTCGCGATATTGGTGGTATTATTGTGGTAGATTTCATCGATTTGAAAGATGAAAAAAACAGGAAAAAGATTTACGACGAACTTAAAAAGGAATTCAGAAAAGACCCTGCTAAAACCAATATCATAGGGATGAGCGACTTCGGCCTGGTTCAGATAACCCGACAACGAATCAGACCGAGTGTGGTTAATTCTGTTTCGAATGTGTGTTCTATGTGCGGGGGCTCGGGTACGGTGGTAAGTGAGAGTACTATTGTTACAGATATCGAAAGCTGGATCAGCAAATTTAAACACAGCACCAAATACCGTACAATTGACTTATATGTGAATCCATATCTGCGTGCATTCATTACCAAAGGCATTTTAAGCAAACACTTAAAATGGATGGGAAAGTATCACATCAAAATCTCTGTGGTACATGATGAAACTATTTCCATGAATGAATTCAGGGTAACACTTGCGGGTTCTGACATTGATATTACAGATGTGGTTATGCGAGGTGAGTCTATTGACGACCTGTTGAATCGTCAGGAACTCGAGGAAATCTCAAGCGGGCGGCCTGATCGTGATAACCTTGAAATCACAAAGAAAAACGCACCTTCAAAAAATAACTCAACCAATCGCTCGGGCAACAATAGAGGTAATGCTTCCGAAAATCGATCTGCCAGAACGAACGGAAGAAGTCAGCAACAACGGCAGAAATCTCAGCGTTAATGCTTTGGCTCGGTTATTGCCAATTTTGTTAAAACTTTAATGAGATAGAATGAGCGTATTTAATTTACACGCAACAACCGTTGTTGGAATTATTCATAACGGACAAGCAGCCATTGGAAGCGATGGCCAAGCAACTCTGGACAAAACCGTTATGAAAAGCACCGTGAAAAAAGTGCGAAAGCTGCATGAAGGTAAAATTCTTGCCGGATTTGCAGGTTCTACCGCCGATGCTTTCACCCTTTTTGAGCGGTATGAAGAAAAACTGAATGAATACAATGGCAACATGCAACGTGCTGCCGTAGAATTAGCCAAAGATTGGCGAAAAGATAAATACCTTCAAAAGTTGGAAGCTTTATTGGTAGTAATGAATAATGAACATGCATTAGTGATATCCGGTCAGGGAGATGTGATTGAACCCGATGATAACATTGTAACCATAGGTAGTGGTGGATCTTACGCATTGGCTGCCGCCCGGGCAATGGTAACTCACTCACCTTCTTTAAGTGCAAAAAAAATTGTCGAAGAGTCTCTTCGTATTGCTGCAGACATAGATATCTATTCAAATCACAATCGCACATTGCTGGAAATTGAGGATTAGTATGATTGAAGAAAAGAATTTAACCCCGCAGCAAATTGTAAGAGAGCTCGATAAATACATTATTGGCCAAAAAGAAGCTAAACGTTCTGTGGCTATTGCTCTCAGAAACCGTTGGAGACGTATGAATGCAGACGAAGAAATCCGCGAGGAAATCATACCCAACAATATCCTTATGATCGGACCTACCGGTGTAGGTAAAACCGAAATCGCCCGCCGACTCTCGAAACTGGCTATGGCCCCGTTCCTCAAAGTAGAAGCATCCAAATTTACTGAAGTAGGCTATGTAGGCCGTGATGTGGAATCTATGGTTAGGGATTTGACAGAATACGGTGTTACGATGGTAAAAGAAGAAATGCAGGAGCGCGTTAAAGAAAAAGCCGCACAACAAGTCGAAGATCGAATTCTGGATAACCTCATTCCTCCTGTCAAAAAAGTTGGGACTGATGCAACCAGTAAGGTCGGTTTTAATGTAGATACAGCCAGCGATGCAGAACTGAATGAGCGAACACGTGAGCGTTTCCGCGAAAAACTAAGGAATGGGGAACTGGAAGAGCGGGAAATTGAAATAGAAGTTAAGAGCAATAAAAGCCCAATGATGCAGGTATTTGGCCCTAACGGTATGGAAGAAATGGGTGTAAACCTGCAAGACATGCTCGGGAACATGGGACGAAAACAAAAAACCAAACGTAAGGTTTCAATTGCTGAAGCCCGGGCAATTTTGTTAGACGAAGAAGCAGAAAAACTTATTGATCATGAGTCTGCCGTACAAGAAGCGCTCCAAAGAGTTCAGAAACAAGGTATCGTATTCATCGACGAGATCGACAAAATTGCTGAACCTTCTACAGGAGCCGGAAAAAGTGGCCCGGATGTAAGCCGCCAGGGTGTTCAGCGCGACCTCCTTCCTATTGTGGAAGGAAGCACTGTTAACACAAAATACGGGCTTGTTAAGACCGATCACATCCTTTTTATCGGCTCAGGGGCATTTCACGTTTCAAAACCTTCAGATTTAATTCCTGAACTCCAGGGCCGTTTTCCAATTCGGGTAGAATTGAATTCACTTACCGAAGAGGATTTTGTAGACATCCTTACTCATCCTAAAAATGCATTAACCAAGCAATACCAGGCCATGCTAGACGCTGAAGGAGTAAGTATTAAATTCACCCAGGATGCCATTCGAAAATTGGCCCAAATTGCTGCTGAAGTAAACGCACAGGTAGAAAATATCGGAGCCCGCAGACTACATACCATTATGTCTTCGTTGTTCGATGAGTTGTTGTTCGCTGTACCTGATGATATTAATAGTGGAGAAATTATTATTGATCCAACTTATGTCGAAAAACAATTAGCAGACCTTGTTAAAGACAAAGATTTGAGCCATTACATCCTTTAACGTTGGTAGAATGCAATTTTATTAGTACACTGAAACTAACAGCACTCATTTCAGTTATTAAGCAAGCGATATGGCAGTAAATATTACCAGATTTAAAATGACTATTAAGAGATTTCTGATCCCCAGCACCATCATTACTATTGTATTATTTTCATTGAACTTTACCGGCATTGATGAAGTAATTACTTCAAACAATGATGACCGGAAGAATCTTACCAAATATGTTCAGGCACAGCGTAACATCGTCCAAAACTACTTTGGATACGCGGATATCGATATCATGTATCAGACGAGTGTGCAATACATGGTTAATGCTATTACCGATTCAACCCTTCAGGTTGATGGAACCCCGATAGATACTACCTTTCCGGGCCCGGCTGTTACCTCGATAAGAGATTCCTATGAAAAATTCCAGGACGCTTATCTGTATGTAACCAACAATAGTCCTGAAGAGGACATGGATAAACTGACTGAAGCTGCCATTCGCGGGATGTTTTCAACACTCGATCCCCATTCGGTCTACATCGAACCTGAAGACAGTGAAGTAGACCAGGAAAATTTTGCTGGAAAATTCCAGGGTATAGGGGTTCAATTCAACATCATTCAAGACACTATTACCGTGATTACTGCCATTGCTGGTGGCCCAAGTGATCAATTAGGAATTCGTTCGGGCGACAGAATCGTAGAAATTGCAGATTCTTCTGCGGTAGGCTTCACTAATGAAATGGTTGTGAACCGCCTTCGGGGCGAAAAAGGCTCAAAAGTGAAGGTTGGAATCGTTCGCCCCGGAGAAGACAATCTCTTGTACTTCAATATTACAAGGGATGATATTCCGCTATATACTGTAGATACATCCTACATGCTGGACGACAAAACCGGATATATAAAAATAAACAGGTTCGCTGCCACTACTCACGATGAATTCATGGAGGCTATGGATTACCTCAAAGATGAAGGTATGAGCCAATTGGTGTTGGATCTTCGTGGGAATCCGGGAGGATATCTGGGACAGGCTGTGGCTATTGCTGAAGAATTCTTTCCAAGAGGAACCACTTTGGTAGCCACAGAAAGTCGACACTCACGCTTCAATCAGGCCTACGCCTCACAAAGAGATGGGGTTTTTACAGACAAGCCTGTTGTGGTTTTAGTAGATGAGGGTTCTGCTTCTGCCAGTGAGATTGTATCCGGGGCATTACAGGATCATGATCGTGCATTGATTGTAGGCCGGCGAACATTTGGGAAAGGATTGGTACAGCAGCAGTATGAATTGGTAGACAAGAGTATGGTTCGCGTTACCATTTCACGATATGCAACTCCCTCCGGGCGACTTATCCAAAAACCATTTACCGAAGGTGGTGGTGAAGAGTACGCTT
>JAKSCW010000355.1 GCA_022360375.1 Balneolales bacterium | reverse complement strand
TCGTCTTCTTCAACACTGTATAAATGAACGGCTTTAAATTGATTCTCCAGAAGTCTTACATAGGCAATCCATTTACTATCGGGAGACCAAACGGGGTTCATTGTCCGGTTTGGATGAGCATATCCATCCGTATCTACCTGAGTTGCTTCCCCGTTTTCAATATTCACGTACCATAAATTGTAATCGGTATCGGTATAAGCAATAAATTTGCCATCGGGAGACCAATCCGGTCTAAAGTAAAAAGTAGGGTTTGGCAGCGAGATACTCTCCGGTTCTTCCAGTCCGAATTGATCCGAAATAACCAGTTCATACTCCCCTGATTCATCTGAAAACCAAGCCACTTTACTCCCATCCGGAGACCAGATCGGGTAGCGTTGGGCGCTTCCGGATGAATTTGTGAGGTTCCTCCAGGAACCTTCTTCTTTGGGGACAGTGATAATTTCGCCCCTGGTCTCAAAAATTGCTCTTTTGCCGGTAGGTGAAAGCGCAGCATTTACCAGTGCAAATGCCGAAGGTTCTTCCCAGCGCTCTCTTCCCCAGCTCATGTCGCCAAGAACAGTAACCGTTAATCGCTCTGTTTCACCCGTTTCAGGATTCAAAAGGTTCAGGTAGCCTTCGTGTTCATATACAATATTTCCACCTCCTGCATCAATGCTTTTTACGTCAAATGCGGAATGGAACGTCCATTGTTTTTCCTCACCGGTTTCGATGTTAAACGACCAAATATTATTCGCAAAATCCCTTTCCGACAGGTAGAAAACCTGATTACCATGCCAAACAGGATCCGTATGCCGTTCATTATCTGTTCTTGGAGTTTGAACTAAATCGTAACTATCTAAATCAACAATCCAAATGGGTTGAGCCTGCCCGCCGCGATAGTTTCTCCATTCGGGATCCCAAAAAGTGATTGGGGTGTAAGCTGCATGGCTTCCATCTTCAGAAACTTCTCCAAAAGCTGCCCGGTGAATTGGGAACATTTCCGGAGTTCCTCCGTTTGTTCCAACAGTCCAAAACTGATTTAGGGCGGTAGGATAACCTGCACGCCCTGATCTAAAGAGAATTTTTCCGTCCGGAGTCCACCCTGTAACATTATCCGAACCTGGGTGCCACGTTAATCTTTTAGGTTCACCACCTTCAATGGGAACCACATACACATCTGTGTTTCCCCCATATTGTCCTGTAAATGCAACCATTGATCCATCCGGTGAAAAATGAGGAACCGTTTCACCACCAATATTACTGGTTAACCTAACTGCATTGCCTCCTTCCGTTTTAACTTTCCATAAATCGTTGGCATAAACAAAAACGATATATTCTTCAGAAATAGTCGGCTGCCTTAGTAGTTGAGTACCTTGTGCATGCACCGAAATTGAAGCAGTTATAATTATTAGTAATACACCATTAAATGCAATTAATCCCTTTTTCATGACCCAATAATTTTATTCGATGTTGACTTAATATAAATAAACAAAGAGGTTATACAAGCCAGATGTATTGTAAAGAATGGTAAGATCAGAAGAGGCTCGTTTGCTCTTTGTCTTTCTTTTGAGCTTGTTCAATTTTTGGATCATCGGGAAGAGGTTCATCGGTAAGCATTTCCGGTAAAAACCTCTTTTCATAGATACGGCGGGCAATTCCATTCAGGGCTTTCTCTCCACGAGGGGTGATGCGAAGGAACCCGCTATCGTCTTCTGATATAAATCCAAACGAGCGAAGATCATTTACCACCAAATAGGCGAGTTTCTCAGTAGCGCCTGCATTCTTTTCAATATACTCTCGATGGGGAGCCTCGTCTTCGCTCATATAAATATGCCCGAGTACATTAAGTTCAATATTGGTAAGCGGAAATCCTTCGCTGCCTTTAGTCAGCAATGCATCCCAAATGTGCTGGGAAAAATACAAACCAAACCACCATTTGGCCTCCTTTAATAACTCATGGGAATACGCACATGCAAAATACTCTCCTGCAGGAGCTTTCCGTGGTTCTCCACGACTACGAAACATGTTTACCATCGTAGCCAGATCCAGCTCATGAATATTGGGTGGGTATTTGAAATGAAAATCGCTCCGTTTCTGCATGCCAACCATGGTTAAGTTTCATCAGAGAATTTACTCCCCCAGAGCCGCCGAGTCAACTCATCCTTTCTCAGCAATAAGGTCGACCGCTTGTTCAAGAGTAAATTTCTCAGGATTGGTATTCTTAGGCAATCCAATATTTTTTTTGCCATACTTGATGTAAGGGCCATAGCGGCCATCCATTACTTTAATCGGCTGTTCCGATTCCGGATGAACTCCTAAATCTTTCAATTCAGAACTTTTTCTATTTGCCGCCTTTTGGGCTAACAATTCAACTGCACGATTCAATTGGATTTCAAGCACATCATCGGTTCTGGGAATGGATTTAAACTTTCCATCATGAACTACATACGGTCCAAATCGTCCCACACCAGCCCGAACCACTTTTCCATCTTCCGGGTGATTACCCAGCAATCGTGGAAGTTCCAGTAGTTTCATGGCCAGGTTTAGATCCACATCTTCAGGTTCCATCCCTTTCAGTAAAGAAACGCGCTTAGGTTTTTTATTTTCTTCGGATGCTTCTCCAAGCTGAACATAAGGCCCATAGCGCCCACTAAGTAAGAAAATGGGCAAGCCTTCTTCGGGATGAACTCCCAAGGGTTTATCCTCTTCTTCTGAAAGCTTAATGAGCTGTTCCAGCTTTTCAACCGTAATATCACTAGGATCCATATCCATCGGAAGGGAGGTAGAAATCTCTTCACCATCCTTGTTCATTTTGGCATAAGGACCAAAACGACCAACCGCCACACTTATACCCTCCAATCCATCAAGCGGGAGATCCAATAACTTGGCTTTCTGCGGGTCAATTTTATCTTCTTGCTTCTCCACCTTTGCTTTTAACCCTGTGTCACCTTTATAGTAATCGTCCAGGTATTTCACCGGGTCTTCCGTTCCATTTGCTACTCCATCCAATTTGTCTTCCAAACCGGAGGTAAAATCACTGTCTACCAAATCCGGGAAATGTTCTTCAAGAAGCGAAGTAACAGCAAAGGCAGTAAACGTTGGTACTAAAGCCTTTCCATCTAAACGGGCATACCCCCGATCCTGGATGGTGGAAATTACCGACGCATAAGTACTTGGCCGCCCTACTCCACTTTTTTCGAGTTCTTTCACTAAAGTAGCTTCCGTAAAGCGCGAGGGAGGCTTCGTCTCATGAGAACTGAAATTCAAATCCTGAAGGTCTGTAGAATCACCCTGCACAAGAGCCGGTAAGTAATTCTCCTGGTTTTCCAGTGCGGCTTCAGGATCGTCACTTCCTTCCACGTACGCACGGAAAAATCCCGGGAATAAAATCTTTTTTCCACCTGCACGAAAATCTGCGGAAGTCCCGTTGTTTTTTGCAGTGATGGTAACACCTGTAAACTCCAGTTCGGCTTCTGCCATTTGGGTGGCAATGGTTCGCTTCCAGATCAAATCATATAGTTTGAACTCACGGTCTTTTAATCCGGATTTTTCTGGCATAATGAATTTTGAACCAGAAGGGCGGATTGCTTCGTGTGCTTCCTGCGCGGTTTTTCCTTTCGAGGAATAATTACGCACTCGTTCAAACAGGTATTCTTCACCATATTGTTCCACAATCCCATCCCGGGCAGCTTCAATTGCCTGGCCTGAAAGTCGCGTTGAGTCAGTTCTCATGTAGGTGATAAACCCTTTTTCGTACAACTTCTGGGCAACACTCATGGTATCTCTGGCACTCATTCCAAATTTTCGGTTAGCCTCTTGTTGCAATGTGGAAGTAATGAACGGAGGCGCCGGAGACCGCTTTTGGGTAGTTACTTCTACATTGCTTACCGACCAGTCTGCTGCTTTAAGTTTATCTACCAGTGAGCTCGCATTTTCTTCATCCAGAAGAACTACTGAATCTGGTTTCTTTAACTTTCCTGTGTTCTCATCAAAGTCTTTTCCGGAAGCAATACGTTTACCATCAAGATGCGTTAAATCTGCTTTGAATTCATCGTTTTCACCCTTTTTTTGCAGTATTGCCTGCAAATCGTAGTAGGTCCCGCTTTTGAACTTCATGCGTTCGCGTTCGCGTTGAACTAAAAAGCCAACAGCCACCGACTGTACTCTACCTGCAGACAGCCCCGGTGAAATCTTCTTCCAAAGCAAGGGCGAAACAGTGTAGCCGGCAAGCCGGTCTAAAATACGTCGTGTTTCCTGAGCAAACACCAGGTTCATATCTATATCTCTGGTGTTCTTAAGTGCGTTTTGCACTGCTTCTTTAGTAATCTCCCGAAATACCATTCGTTTTACAGGTACTTTCGGCTTCAACACTTCTAACAAATGCCACGAAATTGCTTCTCCTTCCCGATCCTCATCAGTCGCTAAAATCAGTTCGTCCACTTGTTTCAGCTTCGCTTTTAAGCGGGAAACAATCTTTTTCTTATCTGGTGGAGTAACATAAATCGCGTAATAACGATCATCAGGGTTAATACCCAGCGTAGCCCAGGGCTCCTTTTTATATTTCGCGGGAATATTTTTAGCTGAAGCGGGTAAGTCGCGAATGTGCCCCATAGAAGAGTCTACCTCATAACCTTTTGGCAGGTATTTGCTAATCGTTTTGGTCTTTGTAGGAGACTCTACAATAACGAGACTTTTCATGTACAAACAGGTTTATTTCAGCCCATCCACCAAAGTTTTCAATTCCTCGGCGTGAGCTTTAGTATCAATTTTTTCAATAGCTGCCAAAATAGTACCATCTGTATCAATAACAAAGGCCGATCGTGAAGGACCTGTATAGGTTTTTCCATACATACTTTTCTCAACAATAGAATCGGTTGCCTCACTAAATTTATAATCCGGATCCGAGGCGATAGTAAAGCCAATATTGTTCTTTTTTATATAACGCTTGTGGGAACCGCAAGTATCCTTGCTTATAGTTACTACATTATAGCCGGCTTCATCAAACCAGGAGGCTGCTTCTGCCAGTGAAGTATTCTGCCGATCACAACTTGGCGTATTATTTTTCATATATACCGAAACTATGGTAGGACGATCCAGTAAATCTGAAAAACCTACTTCCTTTTCTTCTTCTCCGGTTACCACTTTTAAGGTAAAATCAGTATTCATTTTGGCACCAGTTGCAATCATAAGTTTTTTGTTTAGCGGTTAATTTTTTTGAAGTTATTTGTGCGAAGCAAAAACATTTGGAGTTTTCTTGCCTATCTGCATTCCTGATCTTCAGGTGAATGCTTACTGACTTGAAATTTCGCATTGTGCTTAACCGGGAAATTCACCGAATTTGCTATGAAGCACATTGCATTCGCTCTGTGATGGATGGAATCGAGTTTTGTGCCCATTCGTTCCTCCGAAACAGTAATGCAAATATTCAAGATCACTTCTTTAAATCGGCCACTTCCATTTTCCTCTTCTATCATAATTCCTTCAGGT
This sequence comes from Balneolales bacterium, assembly GCA_022360375.1. GTDB lineage: Bacteria > Bacteroidota > Rhodothermia > Balneolales > Balneolaceae > HXMU1420-13. Next base: position 9,296 of record JAKSCW010000355.1, on the reverse strand, counting down.
TCATCTGTATATTTTTCTACAATAATACCTTCTGTAGTACATAAGTGAAGAACCCATAACATGTGACACGAAGAAACTGAAACCACGAACAATTCCTCCGGATTGTATTTGTCCTGATCCCCTCGGAATGCGGGGTCTGAAGAAGCTTCAATAACCGGCTTTCCATTAACCATAACCCTGTGGCTACGCTCATAATCACGATAGCCGGAAGTTCCGCTACCAAGGTTTCCTGTCCATTCAATTTTTGCTTGATAATGATGTTGTTTCAATGTTTATTGAGGTAGGTTTGTAACTATGGGGAAAATTATGAAAGATTATTCAGAGTACAGCAATGCTGAGCTTTTTGAAATTGAGAATTATCTTGATCCTTTCAAGTATGAAAATCAGATAGAGGAAATTCGGAAGGAGATAAACCTCCGGAAAAACCGGGGAGAAATCTCTTCTAAACTTGTTCCAACAATAGATTGGGAGCCTCTTAAATTCTGGAAGAAAGAAAAAAATTCAGCTGAATTTGCTCAACAGAAACTTGCTCACAGCAGCAACTACTAGCGAGTGATCCACTTCTCCTACTCTCACTAAGTCGAGAAAATTTACCAGTGGCATTGTATGAACATTAATGCGTTCGTTACCATCAAGTTGTTGCATACCGCTTTTAACTGAACCTTTGGCTAAGTATGTGTGCGTGAAATTAGTTAGCATAGCCGGGTTTGAACTCACTTTCCCCAAATAAATCCATTCTTCTGCTGAATACCCGGTCTCTTCCATCAACTCACGTCGGGAAGTATCCAATGGAGTTTCTCCCGGGTCACAAACTCCACCTGGTAGTTCCAGAGTCGGCATTTCCGTTCCGTATCTATATTGCTCTACCAATACGATTTCGTTTTCAGGAGTAAGCGCAATCACATTGATCCAATCAGGAGCTTCCAAAATAGAAAATGTCGCCGAATGGTTCTCAGACTTCAGCTTCATGTCCCGCTTCAACACCTTGAAGATATTCGTCGTATATTCCACGCGCTCTTGGATTGTAACCCACGATTCAATGGTGTAGTTAATAGATGGAGTACTCATATGCCTGATTCAATGCGATTAAATTATTCAGATTTCAATTCGGAGGCCGAAATAACCGAAGCTACGGAAAAAGCCTGCGATTTGATCGAGGAAATATACGAGAGTGGGAAATATCCCCGTATGATCGTACATCGTGAGTATTCAAAACATAACCCCACCCTAAAGGGAGAGCTTGCCCAGCCTAAAGCGTTCCGATGGTATTTGCTTCGTGAAATGCGTCGTTTACTTACTAAAAAAGCAGATATAGAAATTCTTGCGAAAAGGGACCGCATTGCTTTAAACGACCCGGGGCTGTTATCACATACGGATGAAGAAGAATGGGATATCACTAAAAAGAAAATGTTTCTGTTCGGTCCGGAACGAACAGATATTTCTCTTGATCGGCTAACTCACTACACCGGTACTGATCCGCATGATTTCCAGCGGTACATTCTGTTTACAAACTACGCAATGCATGTGGAAGTATTCCTGGAAAAGTATCCCGATTGTGTGAAACCTTTCAAAGATGGAATGCAAATGCCAGCCTATCATCACAGGTTACCCAACAACAAAGGAATCACACTAATCAACATTGGAGTTGGTCCTTCGAATGCAAAAACCATTACCGATCATGTATGCGTGCTCCGCCCGGATGCAATGATTATGGTTGGCCATTGTGGCGGACTACGAAATCACCAGGAAATTGGAGATTTTGTACTGGCGAGTTCGTACTTCCGTGACGATAAAGTTCTCGATGAGCTTTTCCCCATCGGGAACCCGGTTATTCCAAACTATTTACTGAATTTATACCTGAAGGAAGTACTGGATAACCACAACCTGAAACACCGGATCGGAACTGTATTTACCACGGCTAACCGAAATTGGGAGTTTTCCATCACCAATTCCGTACACAAAATTCATCAAAGTCGTAGTCTCGCCGTTGATATGGAATCAGCAACCCTGGCAACAAACGGTTTTCGGTACCGTGTTCCCCATGCCACTCTTCTTTGTGTAAGCGATAAACCGCTCCATGGCAAACCTAAACTCTCTGGTGCTGCCCAGGCTTTCTACCAAAACTCGAAAGAGCTTCATCTTCAATTAGTGATCGAGGCCATCGATAAGGTTAAGGAGAACTATCCCAACGGTCTTCCCAACTCCAGTATCCGTGCTTTCAATGAGCCGTTAATGGAGAGTGGAGAATAACCGGAACATTGATTCAAAACTTTAACGAATAATCGTTTCTCGGATAAAATTTATTGTTTTTCAATAAATAATTATTGTTTTTCAATTTTTTCTTTGTATTATTTCAGAAAGCTATTTTCAATTAATACCTATGTCAAAACTATATTCTGTTGTTCCATTCTTTCTCATCGTAGCTACCGGATTAATCATGATATTTACAATAGCCTATGTCTTATACTTAGTACTGGCATTTTTTGGAGTTATTGAGGCTTTCACAAATTTAAGCGCACCCAACTCCTATGATGAATTCGGGTTTCTGGTACTTGGTATTTCAATTTCTAAGCTATTTCTACTCATCACTCTTGGATTATTGCTAAACATCCTGTTCAAAATCCGTCAGAATCAACCATTCGAAAAACTAACTATTCGCCGTTTTTATTTACTTGGGCTCTTAGTTTTTTTGATGCCTTTTGCTGAGACTATTCCGATACTTATTATTGATAGTTTAGGATTCTTTACCGCGGAAATCATCGGAATAAATTCCATCATTAATAGTATTAGTTCGGCCTTAATACTTGGTATTATCATGCTGTCATTTGCTTGTATCATGACTCTTGGATTCAAGGTTTCAGAAGAACAAAAGCTAACGGTGTAACTGATGGAAGCTCAAAATAACTTCACCGCCCGAAATATGAGGATTTTTTCAAGGGTACTCGGTATCCCTGCATTTATAGTTTTGATTTGGGCTATCTTTGTAAATCTAAATGAATTCAATTCAGTATTGGATACTTCTATACAACCTGATGCAGGAATAATTATTGACTATGAAATTGGTCATCTTAAGCTCAACAAAATTAAAGCATCAACTGATACTGAGGAAGCGTATGTGTATGTAACCTACAAAGGTATTTCATATTTGGCGCCCCAGGAAAATCAAACTGAAGAACTCTCTGCCAATTTCGGTTTTACAAAAATGACGGGGTTAGAGAGTTATCCATCTTTTCTGGTTATCGAAAAGCACAAGGCTTTCTGGAAATCTCAATTCTATTTAGAGATTCTGTTTAGGTACGCCGGCTTTGCAGTTGTTTTTCTTACCATGTTGGTTTTTGGTGAACTGAACTTTAAGCAAAACAATAAACTTTTTACAAAGGAAGTAAAATGGGGCCTTGGAGGATTTATGTTTGTTATTTATGGAGCTTATTTTGGGGGTTATTTTTTATATGGAAGGATGATTCTTTTTCTGAATAAAGAGTTTTACCTGGGAGAATCTATTGTAGGAGGCGGGTCTCAGGAATTATTGTTTATGGGGACAATACTATTGTTCTTGTTTATAGTATTTGAACGGGCTATTCCCATTCAGCAAGAACAGGACTTAACGGTTTAGATTATGCCCATTATTGTAAACCTGGATGTGATGTTGGCGAAACGCAAGATGAGTCTCACCGAACTTTGTGAAGAAGTTGGGATAACTATGAGTAATCTTTCCATCCTGAAAACCGGCAAAGCCAAGGCTATTCGTTTCTCTACATTGAGTGCCATTTGCAAAACCCTGAATTGCCAACCGGGAGATATTTTGGAATTTGTAGAAGATTAGTGTAAGGAATTTTCTGTTCAATCATCTTACGTGTAAAAAGCATGCGTTATGATGGACATAAACGAAACGTTCTCTCACGAAGATTTTTACAACCGAACAGTTAAAGAGATGCTTCCCGACGAACAACCCCGGGAAAAACTGATGAATTATGGAGCTTCGGCTCTCAGTGATGCCGAGCTATTAGCAATTTTACTTCGAACCGGAACCAAAAAACTGAACGTGCTTGAGACCTCAAAAGCCTTGCTCAATCACTTTGGTGGATTACATCAATTAGTAAAGCGGGAGTGGAAAGAGATCAGGATAATTCCGGGAATCGCCAGCGTAAAGGCTGTTACACTGGAAGCTGCCTTTGAACTCGCAAGACGAATTCAGGTTGCCGGGTTAGGAGAGGAAATTCAATTCACTTCCCCCGATCAGGTTGCTTCTTTTTTTGGTCCTAAACTCCGGCATCTGAATCATGAAGAATTCTACATCGCATTCCTGAACAATAAAAAAGTAATGACCGGATTTCACAAAATCAGTTCCGGTAGCAGCAATGCAACCATTGTGGAACCCGGAGAAGTGTTTCGTCAGGCGGTAATCAATAAAGCCAACTCCATTGTACTCATTCATAATCATCCGTCAGGAATTACCAAGATATCTGCCGCGGATAAGAATCTCACCACCCGGATTGTGGAATCCGGAAAGTTGCTTGGGATTGGGGTTGATGATCATGTGATTATTGCCGGTTATGAGTACGTAAGTTTCCGGGACGAGGAACTTCTTAAATAGTCAATATTCAGCAAGGAATAAACAATTCCGGAATCGAACGCTGAACATTACGCATTCCGTGTTGGGTATTGGGCATTGGTATCCATCCTGTGTGGATTAATTCTTAATTCTTAATTGATTCAACCTTATCTTTGCGAAAATTTTGAAATCGATTTTGAATGAACGAATACCTGAAAGAAATCCTCAGCGCTTCCCTGGCGCAATTCCAATTAGAAGAATCTCCTGAAATCCAGCTTGAAGCACCGAAAACAGCAAGTCATGGTGATGCTTCCACGAACGTGGCAATGTTGCTTGCCAAGCCTCTTCGGAATAACCCAAGAGCCATTGCGCAACAGATTGTGGATGAGTTGAACTACGATAAAACGAGGATTTCTTCTGTAGAAATTGCAGGACCGGGATTTATTAACTTTCGCTACGCGGAAGACTATTTATACAACCAGCTCGAAGCGATTATTAAACAGGGCGAGCACTTTGGAAAAACAGATTCCAGAGCAGGTCAAAAAATCCAAATCGAGTTTGTAAGCGCGAATCCAACCGGTCCGCTTACTGTAGGGCATGGGCGAAATGCGGTACTTGGTGATACCGTTGCCCGCCTGATGGAATGGACAGGAGCAAAAGTAGAACGGGAATATTATTTCAACAACGCCGGACGACAAATGAGGGTATTAGGTCAAAGCGTTCAGGCCCGGTATTTAGAGATTTTAGGACTAGATGCTGAATTCCCGGAAGGTGGGTATGAGGGAGAATATATTAAGGATATCGCCCGGGAATTGGTGGCGAACAAAGGAAATGAACTCATTGATTCTGAATGGAGTCCATTTAAAGAAAAAGCGGAATCGGCGATCTTTGCAGATATCGATGGTACCCTGAAACGAATGAATATCCATATGGATAACCATTTCAATGAATTTAGCCTATACGAAAGTGGAGACATCGACTCGGTAGTATCCCGACTTCGTGAAAAGGATTTGGTTTATGATGCCGATGGTGCCACGTGGTTCAAAACCACTGAATTTGGAAAAGAAAAGGATACCGTGCTGATTAAGAGTACGGGCGAACCCACCTACCGCCTCCCCGATATTGCCTACCATGCCAACAAGCTGGATCGCGGGTATGATTTATGCATCGATATTTTTGGAGCCGATCACATTGCTACGTACCCGGATGTACTTTCCGGAATCTCAGCTCTGGGTTACGATCCGACCAAAGTGGATGTTGTGGTGTATCAATTTGTGACCATCGTGAAGGATGGAAAACCGTTTAAAATGAGTACCCGGAAGGCAAATTTTGTAACCCTGGATGAACTCATGGATGAAGTGGGTGCGGATGTAACCCGGTTCTTTTTCCTTATGCGCTCACCTAATACTCACCTCGAGTTTGATATTGCCCAGGCAAAAGAAGCGGGAGAAAAAAATCCCGTATTCTATCTTCAATATGCCCACGCCCGAATTTGCAGCATCCTTCGTAAAGCGGAGGAAGAGTATACGTTCGAACATGCTCTTGATTTAAAACAACTCAAAGAAAATGCAGAGACTTCTCTTATCAAAACGCTGTTCAAGTTCCCGAAAGCTATTCAAAGTGCAGCAGATGCCAAAGAACCACACCGGCTCATTAACTTCCTGAATGATGTGGCTTCCGCCTTCACCACGTTCTACCACGATTGTCGTATCATTGGGGTAGAACCAGAGCTTGCCCAGGCCCGTATTGCCCTGGCAAAAACAACCGCCCTGGTACTTAAGAATGGTTTAATTATATTGGGAATAACCGCTCCCGAACGAATGTAAAGCATGGATCTGGCTCGCCTGTTTCTGGTTTTGATTTTCATCACTTCTGCCTGTGATATATTTGAGAATGAACAGGACCTATTATCAGAAGAAGACTTTTTATGCGAAGAAATACCAGACTTTTTTACTATTGTTGAAAACCCTCCAAAACTCATCGGGACTTTAGCTGAACTCACTAGTAAAATTGTATACCCAATTCAGGCTCGAAAAGCGGGGATTGAAGGCAGAGTTACTGTTCAATTCATTATTTCTGAAACTGGTGAGGTCCTATGTCCGGTAGTGGTGCGAGGAATTGGAGGTGGATGCAATTTAGAAGCACTCAGATTAGTCACCGAACATGCAAAGTTTGAACCAGGCATGCAAAATGGAGAAGCTGTTAAGGTTCAATATGCATTACCCATTACCTTTAGTCTTCCGGATTAAGCTGGAATCAACCTTGTAAAACACACAATCCCCCGCGTGATTTGCTTGTCTACCCGGAAGCCGGAGTTTTTAAACAAATCGTTGCTTTCGGGAACCGTCCAGAATGTAATACCCCCAATTCCTACAGACTCCTGGAGAAGACGACCATACCAAACATCACTTTTAATGAGATGCATCATAAAAAGAACGCCATCTTCTTTTAGCACGCGCTTTGCTTCATACAGCACTTTTTGGGGTTCAGAAAGTTCATTTAACGTTCCGCCCATTACGGCACCATCAAAGGTTTTGCTGAAGAAAGGCAGTTCACGCGCATCTGCACGAACCAGGTACATATCTGTTTCATCAGCTTCCGCTTTCATCCGGGCTTCGTCCATCATTTGGGTTGAAAAATCCACGGCCACGATATCTGCTTTTGGTTGCGCCGCTTTTAATGCACGGGCATACAGGGCTGTTGAAGCGCCAATGTCCAGGTATAATCCTCCGGCTTTGGGTGCCGTCCAGTCGATCAGTAATTCATGTTCTTTTTCGATTGGAAAATCTTCCCCCGAAAGGAGAGAAAGTGATCGTTTTCGCCAAATATCTTCATAAATGGAAGCAGTTAATTTCCAATGATTGGTGCTCAAGGCAATACTTGCAAACGCTGGGTCTTTCTCCAATAAATCAACGATATTGTTCTTCACTTCGTACTCATCCCCATCCTGGGTAACAAAAGACCCATTAAATGGCACCTGTAAATTTGAAACTTCCTCCGGAATATGGATTGCCGAACGCTCATTTTCCGGGGATTTTAATTCTAGCATAGTTTTCCGTCTTGATTTTGCTGTGCGCGTACGCCACGATTTCGATTCGGTTTCGCTACTTTTGTAACACTAACGAAATCTGTGCACCTTTATCAACACCTAACATTTCCGCAGCATTTCCTTTATTGATACCCACTTCCAAATAGCCCGAACTACCAATAAATGCTGCAGGTTCGCCAGGTTCCACATCTCCAAAAGTATTCACCATGTGATCGATGATGGTATTCCCCACGTACACCCGAACCTTGCGCCTGCCGGCAGTATCTTCCAACAACTGTTCCGAAATGTTAGTAATAAGGTTACCGAAACGATCGATGTGAATTACCCAGCCCTGAAGCCCATCTTTATCTCCTATCGGAACCGCCCAATGGTAATTCACCAAATCTTTAATGGGACTTCCCATATCCTTCGGTGAAATTCCATTTGCCAGGTGGGCAGCCACAGGAGCAAAAATATCACGTCCATGAAAGGTACGGGACCGATCTTTTCTCCAGAACTTTTCTTTGGTAAGCTTATAGGCTTTGAATTTGAATTCATTGTAAAGCAGAGAAAAAATGCCATTATCGGGGCCCACGAAATACTGACCTTCAACCTGGAGCACCATAGCATTCCTGTCTGTACCAACTCCAGGATCAACCACTACGAGGTGCACAGATCCTTTGGGGAATTCAAAAGCGGCATTTCTGGTCACCCAGGCACCGGCCATAATATCCTGGGCAGGAATGTGATGAGATATATCGATAAAACGGACATCAGGAGCAATTCCAAGCATCACTGCTTTCATGACGCTTACATAATGATCCTGAGTACCAAAATCAGTAGTAAGGGTAATTATGTTGCCCATTAAGCATAGCTATTCAACATCACCGGCATTACCAGCATCAGGATGTCTTCTAACTCATCATCGCTGGTTGGTTTCACAATTCCTGCTCTGTTTGGAGAAGAGAACTCGAAACTCACGTCCTCACCATCGATATTGCTGAGTACATCACCCAGGTATTTTGCATTAAAACCGATTTCCATTGCATCATTGGCATATTCACAATCAATAGTTTCTTTGGCTTCGCTGCTCATATCCAAATCTTCTGCACGGATAGTCAGCTTGTCGGTTTCCAACTGAAGACGAATCTGACGTGTAGTGGAGCTGGAAAAAATCGATACCCGCTTCACTGTAGAAAGCATTTGGTCTTTACTGATCGTGAGGAATTTGGAGTTGTCGCGAGGGATCACAGATTCGTAGTTTGGATACTGTTCGTTAATCAACCGGGTGATTAAAATGGTTTTTCCACTTGCGAAACGGGCATGATCAGGAGTTACTGTTACCTCACATTCATCACCGGAAATGGTTTTTTGAATCAGGCTAAGGGCTTTATCAGGAATGATGAAATTTACTTCAGCATCTGATGTGATTTCTTTATTGGTATACTTAACCAGACGGTGACCATCCGTTGCTACAAATTTACTCTCCTCTGTTCCAATCTGAAAATATACCCCCATCATAGCCGGGCGGAGATCATCGCTGGAAACGGCAAACAAGGTTTTGTTAATAGCCTTATGCACTAATTCCGAAGTGGAAGAAATCACTGTTCCATCGTCTAAGTTCGGAACCTCCGGGAATTCTTCTGCTTCTTCACCAACCAGCTTATAGGTTCCTTTATCCGTACGGAAGTTGATGTTTCGACGCTCATCTACATC
>JAKSCW010000397.1 GCA_022360375.1 Balneolales bacterium | reverse complement strand
CCCTGAAAATGGGAATAAATTGATTTTGTGCAGTTGCAGGAATGGTTTGGCCTAACCAATAACGTCCCGTTTTTTGCCGGTCTTCTGTTTTTGTCAGTTCCTCTTCTTTCCAGATAAAATCCTGAAAGGTATTTATAGTTCTTGAACCGGACATAGAAGCGTTTCCTATTGAGAAACGATCACCAACAGAATTTCCAATAGTTAAAAAAACATAGGTTGAATCACTGTAGGGATGAATTTCATGATAAAAACCTGAAGCAGTTCGAAAAACCTGATGAGGTGAATTACCATAGAAAATAATACGATCATTAGTATCAAAACTTCCGTCAGTTTCACCTTCTACTATGATTGGAAGTTGCGAAAACTCAGGTCTGGGGGCAGTATTTGTTTCTTCTAAAACCAATCCATCAGTTCCCCAGATTTGGATATTTCTAGGATCAATGCCAGATATATCAATTCCTAAGCTTTGAAGGTAAGAGGCGTTTAATTGGTAAATGCCTCGCTCGGGTATTGCTATTTTGTACCAGGAGCCAGATGCAAGTGGATGATCCACCGCAGATCTTTTTGAGGATAATGCTTCGGTAGTATTATTTGAAACAGTGCTTTTATAAACCTGAAATCTGACTTTTTCAGTGATTAAGGTATGCTCTCTTGCATATCTGGCAACATGTATCTTTAGTGTTGCTTTTGATTCTCCCCTAAATAAGCCTGGATTAGAGATTTCAAGTAAAGGAGTCGTTACTTCAGACAAATTGTAGCCGATTATCTGACCTTCCGGGATACTTTCATTTTTCCTTGAAACACTTTCCTCAATAATAGAATAACCGGGCTGACTATTATTGTAAGGAATAAGGATTTCGTATGAGGGTATAACAATGCCAAACGGATTTTCCATCAAATACTCTGTGTAAGTATCTGTTTCTGCAACAACTGTTAATTGTTGGGCAACAGTATTTACACAATACGTTATCGAAATAATTAAAGTGTAGAATATATATCTACTCATTACCTGTATTACTAATTACAAATAGCTTTAAGCCAAAATAGTAGCGGTATTAACGTATATAAAAACCCTTGGTTAAAATTTTGAAGTAAGAAAAGCAAATTCCATACAATGTTTCGCTATAGTGAAAAATAGTAGCTTTTAAGTATGGTATAAGGGTTAGTTCTTAGTTGAAAAACAATAATAATTCACATAGAGATTAATGTCAATAAAGCTAAGATAAAATCAGAGTCGTTCGACGACTAACGCAGAGGCACCACCACCACCATTACAAATTCCGGCACAACCGTATTTACCTTGCTTTTTTTCTAGTGCATGCAGAAGTGTGACTACAATACGTGCTCCGGAGCAACCTATTGGATGACCTATGCTTACAGCACCTCCATTAATATTTACTTTTGACGGGTCCAGTTCAAGGATCTGGTTATTTGCTAACGAAACCACAGAGAAAGCTTCGTTAATTTCAAAAAGATCGATATCGTTTTTTGATACGTTAGCCTTTTGCAAGGCGATGGGAATTGCATCAGATGGGGCTGTGGTAAACCATTCCGGGGCTTTTGCTGCACTTGCATGACTTAGAATCCGTGCCACGGGTTTCATACCAAGTTCCTGTGCCTTTTCTTCACTCATTAAAAGAACAGCAGCAGCACCGTCGTTTATGCTCGATGCATTAGCTGCAGTAACCGTTCCATCTTTTTCAAATACAGGTCTCAAGGCAGGGATTTTATCAAAGTTCACTCTGTCTAGTTCTTCATCCCGATTTATGATAGTAACATTTCCTTTTCGATCTGTTACTTTCACTTTAATAAGTTCAGGATCAAAAGACCCTTCTTCATGCGCTTTTAATGCTCTTTTGTATGATTCAATGGCAAATTCATCTTGTTCTTCTCTTGAGATATTGCATTCCTTAGCGCAGAGTTCAGCGGCATTTCCCATTGCATAATTATTGTACACATCCCAAAGTCCATCCTTTAGGATGCCATCTTCCGTTTGGACGTGGCCATATTTAGAGCCAAAACGCTGCTTAGGTAAATAATAGGGTACATTGCTCATGCTTTCCATACCTCCTGCAACAATAATATCTGCATCACCCAAACGAATTTGATCTGCCGCAATCATGATCGCCTTCATACCAGAGGCACATACTTTATTCACAGTAGTTGAGGGAGTTTTATCAGTTAAGCCTGCTTTTATAGCCGCCTGGCGGGCAGGGGCTTGACCAATCCCTGCAGAAAGCACATTCCCCATTACTACTTCCTGCACTTGGTTTGCTGAAATTCCAGCTGACTTTACGACTTCCAGGATAGCCATGGCTCCTAATTCCGGGGCTGTAAAGGAGGCAAGATTACCACCGAAGGCTCCAATAGGGGTTCTTTTTGCTTCTACAATTACTACGTTACGCATACGAATCTCTTTGATGTTTAAAAAAGCGCTTTTTTAGGGCGAAGAAGATATGAAATATTACACTACTAAGTGTTAAAAAGCTTGATCGAGGTCGGCAATTAAATCCTCTACGTCCTCAATTCCAATAGATATTCTTATTAAGGAATCACTTAAACCGGCTTTTTCCCTGATATCTTTTGGAATAGAACCATGAGTCATCGAAGCGGGGTTACTAATCAAAGATTCCACACCTCCTAAACTTTCAGCTAATGTGAAATATTTAGTACTACTCATGAATTTAGTAGCCGCTTCTATAGAATCATTTTTTAATGTAAATGATAGCATGGCTCCAAAATCGTCCATCTGTAGTTTTGCAAGGTCGTGTTGAGGGTGTGAAGTTAAACCTGGATAGTTAACTTTACCTGCTTTAGGATGAGTGGATAAAAAATCTGCTATTGTTTTTGCATTTTCAACAGAACGCTGAACACGTATGGCCAAAGTTTTGATGCCACGTAAAGTCAAATAACAATCCATCGGGCCGGGTACTGCACCTGTTGATTTTACCTGAAATCTGAGGTTCTCCATGATTTCTTTATGGGAACTGGCTATAGCCCCATGTATTACATCCGAATGACCAGCCAGGTATTTTGTAGCAGAGTGTAGAACGGCGTCTGCCCCAAATTCGAGTGGACGTTGCAGATATGGAGAAGCAAAAGTATTGTCAACAATGGTTAAAATTTCATTTTCCCTGGCGATTCTGATTAATGCTCTCATATCTACAATACGAAGTAAAGGGTTGGTAGGAGTTTCAATCCACATCATTTTCGTATTAGGCTTTATAGCCTGTTTCACAACCTCTAAATCTGTCATATCGATGAAAGAAAACTCTAATCCATAAGGCTCAAATACCGAAGTAAAGAGACGGTAGGATCCTCCATATAAATCATTGGAAGAGACTATATGGTCTCCCGGGCGGAACATCTTCATCAAAGCATCCATGGCAGCGACTCCGCTCGCAAAACAAGCACATTCTTCTGCTCCTTCGAGTCCAGCAATTAACTTTTCCAATGCGGTTCTGGTTGGGTTTCCAACTCTTGCATAATCATAGCCCTGATGAACATTAGGTGCAGATTGTGCATAGGTTGATGTTTGAAAAATAGGGGGCATAACGGCTCCTGAAGTTGTTTCAGGATGTTGACCCGCATGAATCGCTTT
>JAKSCW010000231.1 GCA_022360375.1 Balneolales bacterium | reverse complement strand
CTTTCATAAGGCTCATCGTTTGTTGATGTTCTTCTTCAGTTTCATCACAAAAGCCGGCAATAATATCAGTTGAGAGTGTAAGCCCGGGGATGATTTCTCTCATCTTCACAATTAATTCCAGATATTGCTCACGGGTGTACGGTCGTCGCATCCGCTCCAACATTGAACTGCTCCCGGCTTGTGCCGGAATATGAATATAATTGCAAAGATTGGGTCGTTCAGCAATTAAATGAAGCAAGTCATCCGGGAAATCTTTGGGATGCGGGGAAGAAAAACGGAATCGTATTTCCGGATCAATTAAACTTGCTGCATCCATTAGTGTGGTGAAGGTATTCTCTCCATCCCGGTAAGAATTAACGTTTTGGCCAAGCAGCGTTACTTCTTTATATCCTTCATTACTAAGTTGTTGAATTTCTTTTAAAATGCTTTCCATAGGGCGGCTTCTTTCTCGTCCCCTGGTAAACGGGACCACGCAGAAAGAGCACATGTTATCGCAACCGCGCATAATAGAAACAAAAGAGGTAACCCCATTACCCGTAGTACGAACAGGGGCAATGTCGGCGTAGGTCTCTTCAAGTGAAAGAAGCACATTCACTGCTTTTCGGCCATCGTCCACTTCTGCCAAAAGCCGGGGGATATCACGATACGCATCCGGACCTACTACAATATCCACTAAATGCTCTTCTTCTATAATACGATCCTTTATTCGCTCAGCCATACACCCAAGCACTCCAACAGTTAACTCACGGTTGGTTTTTTTTAGATGGCGGAATTCTTTTAAGCGATTCCAGACTTTGGTTTCTGCATTCTCACGGATTGAACAGGTATTAACCAGTATCACATCGGCTGCATCAGCTGAATGGGCTGCGGTCATACCTTCTTCCAGCAAAATTGAATTCACGATTTCCGAATCCGCAAAATTCATCTGGCAACCGTAAGTTTCTATATAAAATGCTTTCGTGCTCAAGGTGGTCAAAAAAAGGTTAATTATTTGGCCATGTATCTGGATTTGATCTCCAGCTCTCAAGATGTTCAAGGTCTTTGCTGGTTACAAATCCTTTTTCTACAGCAACTTCTACCAACGTACTATAATCGGTAAGTGTGAAGATTGGTACATTCACTTTTTCAAAATTCTTTAAGGCAACATCAAAGCCATAAGTAAAGATGGAAAGCAATGCACTCACTTCTGCTCCCACAAATTGAAGAGCATCAATTACTGAGAGTGCAGAACCACCCGTCGAAATAAGATCTTCGATTACAACGGTAGATTCTTCTTTAGCAACTCCACCTTCAATTTGGTTTCCCATGCCATAGCTTTTTGGTTTAGCCCTCACATAAGCCATTGGTTTTCCAAGTTGATCAGCAACCCAGGCCGCATGTGGGATTCCAGCAGTAGCTGTTCCCGTGATTACATCGATGTTTGGGAAATCGGATTGGATGATGTTGGTGAATTCAGTATAGATTTTGGATCGAATTTCCGGGTGCCGAAGTGTAAGTCTATTGTCACAATAAATGGGGGAATTCCATCCTGAAGCCCACGTAAACGGGTCATTGGGGCGTAGAATAACCGCATTGATTTCCAATAAATGAGCGGCTAATTCTTTTGCAAATTGGGTGTTTATTATCATAAATGTAATTAATTCATTCCGGCTCCATCAGGCCAGAACCTCTAAAAAAAATTCCGAATCAACAAAATAAGAGTTTTTAGCGAGAGAAACGCATAAAAACCAGCCAGCAAATCATCCAGCAGAATCCCGGTTCCACCCCCCAATTTTTGAAGCCGGTCTATTCCTAAGGGTTTCCAAATGTCGAAGATTCGAAATAGCAGGAACCCGGCAAGCAGAAGCATCCAATCATCCAAAAAATATCCTGTAAAAGTGAAGCCTGCAAATACGATGCCTTGCCCTGCAAATTCATCCATAACCAGTTTCCCAGGGTCTTCACCCCAGGCCATTTCGCATTCTTTAGCAACCCAAAGTGTTAAAAGGGAGGCTAAAACTACCAATATGCCTGCCCCCCAAAGTGGAACCCACAGTTGAAGTGCATAAATGATGGGAATAGCAGCTAAACTGCCAACGGTTCCGGGAGCAAAGGGAATGTATCCGGAACCAAATCCTGCACCTATAAATAATTTCAACGCTTTCATGCTTTAGAAGTGTTCATCCGTGCGCGGTTCACAAACAAATATTCGATACCTGAATACAGTGTTACTGTGGTAACGAAAACCATTAAAATGAGCATGATATTGGTTTCCAGTAACCATTCAACCCACATACCAAAAATGAACCCTGTTCCCTGGAATAACCCAATTGCCAGCCCCAGGTACAGGAAAATCATTTGAATGGTAGTTTTGATTTTGGCAGTGAACCGGGTAACCATGGAAATGCGTCGACGTTTAAAATAAACGCGGAGTATAGTTATAACTGTGTCTCTTAATATGATCAGAATTATGCACCACCACGGGAATTGACCGGGATCAATAAATGGCAGTACTACAAAACCACTGAAAGTGAGGAATTTGTCGGCCAGGGGATCCAGGAATGCACCAAAATCACTTTCCAATTTATATTTGCGTGCGTAATAGCCATCAAAATAATCAGTGATTGCAGCAATAATAAACACACCAAGTCCAATGGCTTTCATCAAGAATTCATCTTGGAAGAAGAGGATCAGGAAAACAGGAGAAAGAAGTAGTCGTGCGCCGCTGAGAATATTTGGAACTCTATGCATCCTTAAAGATAGGGATATTTTTCAACCAGATGGTTAAGCTTTTCATATGTTCAATTTGATTGGTACTCTAACTGGCATTTCGATGGGGGATTCCTGAATTTCTGTTCCATGAAAGCACAGCTGATTTCTATTGGTAACGAATTACTTATTGGTGATACTGTAAACACAAATGCCTCCTGGATGGGGCAATTCTTAAACGATTTGGGTATTGAAGTCACTCGCGTGCATACCATTTCTGATGAACAGGAGTTAATTGCTTCTACGGTTTCAGAAAGTATGAAAGAAAGTGACCTGGTAATTACAACCGGAGGGCTCGGCCCTACTCATGATGATATCACCAAAACTGCAATCGCTGAATTATTCGGGATAAATCTTATCCAAAATGACGCGGTTCTGAACTATATCAAGGAATTGTTTGCAAGCCGGAATATTCCTTTTTCCGAATCGAATACCTGGCAGGCTATGGTTCCTGAGAATTGTGAAGTACTATTTAATAAAGCCGGAACTGCCCCGGGAATGTGGTTTCACGAGCACGATTGTTTTCTTGCGGTACTTCCGGGAGTTCCTTACGAGATGAAGTACCTGATGAAAAAGGGAGTGGCAGAAAAGCTTCGCCAGGAATCATCTTCCATTGGCTACATTCATACTCAGTATTTAAAAACAGCAGGAATCGGGGAGAGCACACTTAGTGATTATATTTTAGGTGACCTTACCTCTTATTTAAACAGCCATGTCTCTATGGCATATCTGCCTTCTTTTGGTTCCGTTACATTGCGTATTACCGGCAAAGGGGCTACCAAAGAGGAAGCCATACAGCATACCGAAAGCCTGATCAGGCACATTAAACTTAGAGCGGGTGATTTTATTTACGCGGAGGAAAAAGAAACTACATTAAGTGAACAGGTTGGGAAATTATTGATAGAGAAAGATCTTCGAATTGGTACTGCCGAGAGCTGTACAGGGGGATTAATTGCTTCTACTATAACCGATGTTCCAGGGAGTAGTTCGTATATGCAAGGCGGAATAGTTGCTTATGAAAATGAAGTAAAGATTGCTGAACTGGGTGTTTCACAGCATGATTTGGATGAATTTGGGGCAGTGAGCAAACCAATTGCTCTGCAAATGGCACATGGAGTAGCCAAAGCTCTGGGAACAGAGATTGGTATTTCAACCACGGGAGTTGCAGGCCCGGGTGGGGGATCTGAAGAAAAACCCGTAGGTACCGTGTGGATTGGTTATTTTAGCCCCGAACAACATTTTGCAGTAAAAGCGTTGTTTACAAAAGATCGGCTTGTCAATAAACAACGAAGTACTATTGTCGCATTAGAAATTGTTCGCAGAGTACTTTCAGGAATAGACGAGCTTCCTTACGGCTTAAAAAAAGAATTCGCTTGAGTAGAACTCTCTTATTTCTTGGTTTAATAATTTGCATTCTTTGCACAGAGAAGGTGTATGCACAGGATAGCGCGCGCGTAGATATTGATTCTTTATCAATTAATATGTCTGATACCTTGATTACGGATTCTTTGCAGGTTTCTGATCCGGATTCCCTGGAACCTCCCAAGCCAGAATTTGAAAGGATTTCTCCCTGGAAAACACAGGCAGGAACAGGGTTTAAAGCCATAAGAGATGATAGCCTGTTAAGGTGGGAAATTTGGCCGAATTGGGGCGATTTTTATGCGTACAGGCACAACGCCGTTTCATTTAGGCAAGGAACTACCGGAAGAATCGATGCTTTTGAAATTTCCGGGTATGGACCTTATGAGCAGGAAATAAGAGTAGACGGAATTGATATCTCAGATCCGGTCACGGGACTGGTAAATTTCAACTTAGTTCCAACCAACAAGATTGGGCTTGTAATTGAGCGAATGGCCGGGAACTATGAGTCGGATATTGAGCTCAAAGATTATTACCTGACTAAACCTCTTAGTCACCTTAACTTTGACGAAGCCAGTTACAATTACAGGAACCTTGAGTTTATGGTTGCTCAGAACTTTGAAGAACGAACGAATTTGGAGATATCATTCTGGGATCGAAGAGATGGTGGAAATTTTGTAGAAAACGATGTTCAGGGCAATCAAATTCTTGTAAAAGGGTACCATTTTCTAAGAGAAGATGTACAAATCCGGGGAACAATACTTAGAAATGAAATAAACAGAGAAGAGCCTTTTGGATATGACATTGGAGATATTTCGACTTTTGATTTTAATGAATTTACAACACAATCGAATGTTGTTAATGCACAATCACAGACATTAAGAAGAGACTTAATTGTTGGGATTTATCACAGAGCGGATAGTACAGCACCAGAACAGGCGGGACTTGCAGTAAAACAAACTCTAAGCAAGCTTGATTTCCCTAATTCAAGGGACACGTTATTCTGGGAAACATCTTCATACACCTTAGAAGGATTCAGGCAGATCAGTAATAATAGTTGGAAAGCCCGCCTATCAGCTAATATGGAATACAACAATGCAAAAAGAGCAAGAAATTTTTCAAGGCAAGGCTGGATGGATATTCAGGTAAGGCCCGAATTTGAACTGGATGTATCTCAAAAAATTGAACTATCAGCATCCGGGAGATACGGATATAGAACCACCGATCATCATGAATTTGAGCTTTCATTGTACTCAGGTTTTCGATTTTCCAACCGAACCAATCTATCGATGACGGGCTCATTGTACAGCAAAATGCCAACAATTCAGACTTTATACTGGAGCTCTGGCGGGTTTACAGGAAATGAAAATCTGGAGAACAGGCAAGGGTTCATTCTCTATGGAAAAATAGAAAACGAAGTATCCCGAAGGATTTCCATTGGTGCTTCAACCCGTTTCTCGACAATAAATAATGACTTTTTTGTTAACTCTGATAGTCTATTCACCAATGGAAGTGATTATTCAGAGCTGGCGGGTACTCTGTTTGGCAGCTATCGGGTTCGTAACTTCGAGTTTGAATCTTCAGTGACTACAAACGGCTTTCTTGTAACCTCAACACCTGGGGAAGAAACAAATACACCAGATTCAAAAGTATGGATTCGAAATAATGTATTTATACAGGGATATTTATATGACCGGGCAACATACGTGCGAGGCGGAGTTAAGACTGTTTTTTCTCCAATACCTTACGTAACAAGGGCCTTTAATTCAGAACTTCAGTTCTGGGAAACTTCTTCCAGCGAGCAATGGGAAGTGCCATCATTCTTTCGGCTTGATGCGGAACTTTCAGCACGTTTAAGGGGCATGATGATTCTTATCAGATGGGAAAATTTACTTGACGGAGTCAGCCAGGCAGGCTACTTTGAATCGGCTTCACTCCCTATGCCAGGACGACGGTTAATCGTAGGAATTCGCGCTCAATTCAGAAATTAATATGAATTTTAAATATATCATCAAAGAAGGTTTTGCAGGAATTAAACGTGCTAAATTAGCCGCTTCAACTTCCATCTTTTCCCTTTTTGTAGCAATACTTCTACTAGGAATTTTGTCAAGAGTATCCTACAACATCTATGTTCAGGCGATGTCGGTAAAAGACTTAATTGAAGTAGAAGTATTCCTGTTTGATATTGACGAGCGCACAACCCAGAATATTGAGCAAAGCCTGCAAGGGGAGGAATTTGTAATTGAGGTGAATTATATCTCGAAAGACAGTGCTTCTGCAATTATGAAGCAGGAATTTGGCCCCGGGGTAGAAGAACTCGTTGAATTGAATTTCCTTCCGGCATCATTTCGGTTGAAAATTGATTCAGAAGCAGGGGCATCCCAAATCGAAACACTGGTTTCCAGTATTCAGAATCTTCGCGGCGTTGACGAAGTGAAGTATAATGAAGGCCTGCTGCGCATCATGGAAACAAACCTAAATCTGTTCACCATGGTGGGTGGAGGTATTGGATTATTGATTTTGCTGGCTGCTGTAATTCTGGTTTATAATACCATTCGTTTAACGATATATGCGAAACGTGAGCTTATCCGGGCCATGAAGCTGGTAGGAGCTACCAACGGTTTTATCCGCAGTCCATTTATTGTGGAAGGAATTTTACAGGGGTTAATTGCCGGCGGGCTCTCCGTGCTTTGTGTATTTCTGGTATTCGAATTTATTCTGCCTTTCTATTTACCGGAAATGGGAATATTAAACTGGCCATTTGGACAGTGGTATTTCCTGGTTGGTGCTATGATGGGGCTTGCTATTATCATGGGCTGGGTTGGAAGCCGAATGGCAGCCCGGAAATTTATAGCAGAGACATATATCTCCGGATAAAAAGCAGGTTAATTTACCAGGCTTCCTTTTCCCGCATTTGCTTTGCGATAGACGCACGCCTCGATATCCCGACAAGTTCCGTAGAAATGCAGAGAATGGGATTCGATTTTCATGTCATGGATTTTACCAATCAATTCCTGGATTTCTCCGATTCTTGGGTCACAAAACTCAAGAACATGCCCACATTCGTTGCAGATAATATGATCATGTTGTTGGTAAGCGTAAGCCCGCTCGTAATAGTATTGGCTTTTACCAAACTGTTGACGCTGAACTAAACCGCATTCAACCAAAAGATCGAGTGTATTGTATACTGTTGCCCTACTTACACGAGTTCCCGCTTCTTGCATTCTGAAGAAAATGTCGTCAGCGTCAAAATGCCCGTCAGCCCGATAGATTTCTTCCAGTACCATAAAACGCTCCGGGGTTTGGCGTTGTTTGCCTTCTTTTAAATAAGAACGGAAAATCTCTTTAACTAACTCAATGGTATCTTCGTGTGCAGGATGTGCCATAGGTCGGGAACTTTTTTTTAGAATATACCACTTGTTTAGTAGCTTTTGAAACTGATGATTTTCAGATCAAGAGTAGTATATTCAACGTTGGAATAAAGGAATAAAACAAAAATACTATGCCAATAATTGTACCATTCGAGACTCTAACGGATCTCTATAAAAATTTGTCGAAGAAATATGCGGGACAAGAAAAAGCGGCATTTCATCATAAACTAAATCCGGGTGGAAGTTATGAACCTGTATACTGGGATCAGGTTGCTGAGGACGTTCAATCTATTGCTGCATATCTGATCGAAAAAGGGATTGATCATGGTGATCGGGTTGGTATTTTGAGCGAGAATCGATACGAATGGGCAATTGTTGATTTGGCGATTCAGCTAATTGGAGGTATCAATGTTTCCTTATACACCACTCTTCCTCCCAGCCAGTGTGAATTTATTCTTAAAGATTCTGATACCAGGCTCTTTTTTGTATCAACCGGTATTCAATTGAAAAAAGCAGTTGAAGTTTTTGATAACTGTGAATTTTTATCGGAAGTAATCGCATTTGATGAACCAAAACTGAAGTCTTTGACAGAAAATGATTTTGTAAATCTTTTTGAAGATGTAATGAATGAGGGAGCTAAACTCTATGCAAAGCATAAGGAAGAAATAGAGAAAAGGAGCAATGCGGTTGAGCCTGAGGATATTTCCACATTGATTTATACTTCCGGAACTACTGGTAATCCAAAGGGAGCTATGCTTACTCATCACAATATTGTAAGTAATGTGAAAGCTGCAACTCAGCACATTTATTGGGACGATAAAGATCGATCATTATCATTTCTTCCGCTCTGCCATTCCTTTGAAAGAACCGCGGGTTATTATGCCATCATTTCGTGTGGTGCTGAAATTTATTATGCCGAGAGCGTGGACACCGTTTCCAAGAATATGCCGGAAGTGAAGCCAACGGTAATGGTAAGTGTTCCACGTTTATTTGAGAAGATTTATAATCTTATAATCAAGAGTGTGGAAGAAGGGAGTAATACAAAAAAAGCCATCTTTAATTGGGCCGTAGAAGTTGGCAGAAAGTATTCTGAAGGCCGCAGAGGATTTGTTGCTTTACAAAAAAGAGTTGCAGACAAACTGGTGTTTGATAAACTAAAGCAGCGAACCGGAGGGCATGTTCGCCTGTTTGTTTCGGGGGGAGCAGCCCTTCCACCTGATATTGATATGTTTTTCCGTTGTGCCGGACTTACCATTCTTCAGGGGTATGGGTTGACGGAAACATCACCAGTTATGGCAGCGAATAGCCCCGGAAATGAAGTTGTGGGAGTTGTTGGACAAATTATTCCAGGGGTTACGGTAGGAATCCAGGATTTGGAAACCGGCGAAATTATTGCCGAAATAAGTGGGGAAGATTATCCAACCAATGTGACTTCCAAAGCCGGTGAAATTTTGAATAAAGGGCCAAATACAATGAAAGGGTATTGGAAGAATGATAAAGCCACCCGGGAAATGATCGACGATCAGGGCTGGCTGCATACCGGAGATGTGGGCCGGTTTTTGGAAGGAAACCTGCAAATTACCGATCGAATTAAGCATATGATTGTTAATGCCGGTGGAAAGAATATTTATCCTGGCCCCATTGAAGACATGTTCAAAACCAGTAAGTGGATTGATCAATTGGTAGTAGTTGGGGAAGCCCAGAATTTCATGGCAGCATTAATTGTTCCTGATTTTGAAGCACTTGAAAAGTTTGCCAAAGAGAACGGGATTTCGTTCGAAAATGCTGCAGAATTGGTAAAACATTCTGACATCCAGAACCTGTTCAAAGGGGAAGTCCGGTCTTTCTCTAAAGAACTGGCCTCCCATGAGAAGATCAGAGATTTCCGTTTATTAAGTAATGAGTTTACGATAGAGACAGGAGAAATAACCCCGACACTTAAGGTAAAGCGCCGGGTAATTTCTGAAAAATTTGCAGACGAGATCCAGGATATGTTTAAAGATGATGCTGCTTAAGCGGCATCTGAATCTTTAGCTAGTCTGGCAGCACGGAAAGATTGTACTGCTTTTACGATGTAAACCAAACACATTAAAAGCATGGCAACCTGGGCATAAATTGCAACAGGGCGTTCCACTTCGTTGCCTTGCAAAATTTCCATTAGACCCGGAATACCCCGCGCAGCGCCGATCACACCCAGGAGCGCAAAACCAACGGCTGCATGCATTACGTGTTTTCGTAATGCTTCCTGGCGGGCAAGAACCCCAAAGCCTATAAAAAGAAGTCCAAAAAATGCGGGAATCAAAGCAGTGATGCTTTCCATTCCGGTTCCGAAATAGGAGGCACCTCCTAAAATGACTAATAAAATACCTAATGAAAGGGTGAGAGATGGCATGCTGTTCATGATGACAGTAGTTTGTTTACGCGTTTTATGAGTTTGTTTACACGGATTGGGTTTACCCAAATATCCCAGGTTCCTACCCTGCTGGCACTCCTAATATAAGCAATGCTTTCAGTTGGTGTTTTCGGTTGAACTGATATTGTTACATCGTCTATCCAACCGAACACGGGTATGGTAAATTCTGCATTTATGTGAGAAGAATCTGCATCCCATTGAACATTAGTTGCATTCAAATTTCGGAGTGCCTGATCGAAGGCATTCATTACAGTTGCAGAATCTTCTGAAAAGGAAGCTGAAGTTCGAACACAATTGGGGGTTCCGGGACATTTTGGTAATGGATTTTCATCCTTTTGAGAAAATTCAGACTTGTTGGATACAAACATTGAAAAGGAAAGTGAAACGAGGATTACGAATTTTTGAAACATTACCGGGTTAACCAAAAAAATAGTTTTCCAGTTCTTCAATACATTGTTCCAGATCAGGAACAATGGTAAAAAGAGAGGTACTTCGTTCCTGGAGGAAATCTTCATCCAATCCCTTTTCTACGAATTCTATAAGCCCGTTGTAATACCCATTTTTGTTTATCAAAAAAATAGGTTTGTTATGAATACCCAACTGGCGCCAGGTCAATATTTCGAAAAATTCATCCATAGTTCCAAAGCCTCCGGGAAGTACAACAAAAGCATCAGAAAGGCTTTCCATTAATGCCTTTCGGGTGTGCATATCCTGCGTTTCGTGTAAAGTAGTTACCCCGGTATGAACTACTTCCGCTTTTTTTAATGCTGTGGGAATAATTCCTATTACTTCTCCTTCCGCTTCCAGGCAGGCATCTGCAATAATACCCATCATTCCTACTTTTCCACCTCCGTAAACCAATATCCAATCTTTACGGGCTATGAAGGATCCGAACTGCTCGGCAAGAGTACTTATTTGTTTATCAACGGGTTTTCTGGAACCACAATACACACAAATTTTCTTCATTAAATCAGGGCGAACATTCGGTTTAAAACCGCATTCAGTTTTTCAACAAAGTACTGGACATCTTCGGGAGTATTCTTTTTCCCAAAGCTCACACGGATACTGGATTTAGCAGACGTTTCGTTGATACCTAATCCAGTTAATACATGTGAAGGCTCAACAGCTCCTGAAGTGCAGGCAGATCCGTTAGAAACACAAATCCCTTCAATGTCTAAGTTGAGAAGCAGCATTTCTCCATCGATGCCATGATTTTGGTCATCGGTAAAAGAAAGATTCACAATATGGGGCACTCCATTTTCATCATTTCCATTGATTGAGTAACTGCAGCTGGTGAGTTTATCATCAAGTTCAGAAATCAACAAGGAACGGAGATGCTTATAGTGAGCAGTATTCCGGGGCATCTCTTCAATAGCAAGCTCAAGGGCTTTGGCAAATCCAACCACACCAGGAACATTAATAGTACCAGCCCTTCGCCGTCGCTCTTGGGATCCACCGGTCATCCATGGAATCCATCTCGATCCGTTTTTGACATACATAATCCCGACCCCTTTAGGACCATAAATTTTATGAGCGCTACCGCTTAGAAAATCCAGGCCAAGTTCCTTTACATCAACAGGGAGTTTTCCAAGACTTTGAACAGTATCAGAGTGAAAGGGAATACCTTTTTCACTACAAAGTGCAGCAATTTCTTTGATTTCGTTGATGCACCCAATTTCATTATTAACATGCATCAGGCTAACAAGCGCTGTGTTTTCAGTAACTACATTTTCAACACG
>JAKSCW010000305.1 GCA_022360375.1 Balneolales bacterium | reverse complement strand
CAGTTGTTCAAATAATTTCTCGGTAAGACAGTCTGTACTCAGTTCAAACTCTATCCAATTAAAACAATACTTTGGGCAGTTAAACTGTGTCGATGATGAGAGCGAAAATCTGATTCGGAAGAATAATCTTCTAAAGGAAATATCGATATCGAATAACCTAGTTGGCTTAGCGGGTTTTCTGCTATTTAATGAAGAGTCGGCGGAGGGGAAAAGAGATTTTTATCAAGATTTTTTATCCAATTCAGTTGAAAAAGTTTCTGAAAGTGAGTTGCAACTACTAAGTGCAATCTCAAGATCTAAATCCATTTCCATAGAAGATATTCCGGATGAGCATTTTGAGCTATTGTTGTATGGTTTGTTATACAGCTACTCGTATACATCCATGCTTTCTGATTTTGATATTGCAGAATTTACAACCTCTCAGATTCAGAGTTTTCCGTTAAATCATTCTGAAGTTACTGTTAAATCCGGTATCCAGGTTGCTAATCTTGCTTTTCTTTTATTTAACCAGCAAAGGTTTGCCGAGCTGGCAAACCTGAATAGCGTTATTTTATCCCAATCTCTGTTTCCGACCTCAAAAGAGAAATTGAGGCATTATAAAGCTCTTGCTTATGCCCATTTTTCTCTTGAAAGGTTTGATAAATCGCTGGATTTAAATCGAAATGTGCTTACTCCTATTTCCATCTTTATCAAAGATGAAATGGAAATAGAACAGGCCAAATACTTTCAAGGTTTGTACCTGTATCGTTTAGGCAAGTATGAGCAGGCAAAGAATATATTCGAAGAGTTTTATGCCGACTCTACGACAACCATCGACAAGGCATTAATACTAAATGATCTGAGCGTATCATACTACTATTTGGGTGAAAACAATAAGTATTTGCAGCTATTACTTAATGCCTTGAGTGAAGCGGAAGAAGCAGAGAACTATGATATAAAACTTACCATTCTCAATAACCTCTTCAATTACTATACCACTATTGGGGACGAAAACTCCGCACTGAATTATTTAAAAATTGCAGAAGAAGCCGCTATCGAGTTAGGAGATAGCTACCAGATGGCAACAATTCATGCATTTAGAGGTGTTTTTCTATGGAAAACGAAAAGAAATCCATCAGCGGCACTAAGCGAATTCGAGTTAGCTATTGCTGAATTTAACCCGGAATCAGATTTCTTTGATTATATAAGGGCACTCAAAATTATAGGTAACATATACATTGAATCTGATTCCCTGGAAAAGGCAAAATCGATATTTGAAAAAGTAATCGAAGAATCATCAAAAAGAGCTACACAGGGAGAATTTATTTCAGGCCTTGTTGGATTGACTCAAATAGCTATTCAACAAAACAATTTACAACACGCTCATGAACTTCTTGAGGAAATTGCTCAATACTCACTTTCAGATTTAGACTTCGGAAATACGGTTAAGTATCATTCAGTAAAAGCAGAATTGCTTTTTAAATCCGGAGAGGTAAGACAAAGTTACAAGGAATTAAGACCTGTAATTGATCAGGTGGTAGAAAGAGCAAAAACCAGTATTGATAGTCAAACCGGTTATTGGGTCCAATCTGATGAGTATATGGATGCCTTCAATACTATGGTATCAATTTTAAAAGCATTAAATAATGTAGAAGAAGCCGTTCAGATATTGGATTTGTATAAAACCATCAACGATGTTGCCCTGTATAACAGTCCGATATTGCGTGCAAATCGCTTATCAGAGGAAGACCTGGCAAGAGATAATCTATTAAATACTCAGATTCTGTCTTTAAGGACCCAATATTTAAACGAACCTGATGACAGGGTACAACTTCAGATTAAATCCCAAATTGATCAATTATCGGCGGAGAGAGAGGAAATTTTTAATAGAATCAGGTCTACTGCCCCATCGAGTAAGATAAATCTTTGGAATATCAGGAATTCATTGAAAAGTAATGAGTTAATCATTCATTTTACTGAAATTGGTTCTTCGCTTTATGTAAGCTTTATTGATAGAAATGAAATCAAGATCGAGACTATTGATTTCAATTTTAGCACTAAAAATTTCTTTGAATCAGTAGCAAATGACCTGGCATCCTCTGAAACTGATCTTATTGAACTATATACAATCTTTGATATTCTGAATATTGGAGAAGGTATTTCGACAAATACCTCACGAATCGCGATAATACCTGACAACTATCTATACAGAATCCCACTTGAAATCTTGCCTGTTTCGGCACCTTCCTCATCTAAAAGTTTTGGATCAACAACTTATTTGCTGGAAAAATATGAGTTCATGTATTTTACATCACTCAACGAATACCTCACAAATAACCGGTCAAACATTTCATCATTTAGCAGTAACCTTTCAGCATTTGCAATATCAGATTTCAGCGATTTGTCAGTAGGACTGCCTTCCTTGCCATTTGCTACCCAGGAAGTTCAAAATATAGATGCCTCTCTGACGGTATTTAATCAAAAAAACTTATTCGTTGAATCCCAGGCTACCAAAGAATCTTTCCTTAATGAAGCTTCCAACTCACAAATAGTTCATGTAGCAACTCATAGTGAAGTATCGGAACAGGATCCATTGTTCTCTAAAATATATCTGAACAGTTCTGAAAACTCACAAGTGCAAACTGCACTATATGCATATGAATTGTTTGATACGAATATGAGCAGTGACCTGATCATGTTGAATTCATGTAGTTCTGGTTCAGGTGAGTATTTACAGGGAACCGGTATTGTTGGTATAACACGTGCATTAAGATATGCAGGAGCAAATAGTCTGGCTCTTAATTTGTGGGCTGTAAATGATAAAATAGCTTCTGAATTTGCTACTGTTTTCTATACATCTATCAACGAGGGAAGATCTAAAACAGAAGCAATCAGAGATGCAAAGCTTTCTCTTTTGGAAAATGGAAATGCAAATCCACATTTTTGGGGAGCTTATATGTTGATTGGCAACCCTTCCCCATTAACAGAAAAACCAGCAAAAGCTGGTTTCCTATTTCCACTATTATTTATTGTAATTGGATTGGTTTCATTATTGATGAAAAACTCTTAGTTAGTTTTCTTTCATCAATCGATCATTCATTCAGAACTCTTAAATATCGTTCTGCCACACGGCTATACTGCCCATCCAAATCCAAAGTACTTTCAAAAGCTACCTGTGCATCCTCCAAATTATCTAACTGGAGGTGGGTATTACCCAAAAACCAATATCCTTTTTCAAGCACCAAAGGGTCCGCATCTTCCTGCGCTATTACTGTTTGAAAATTGACTAACGCTTTTTCAAAATCTCCGTAGTTATACTGAATCGATCCAAGAGTTAAAGATAATTCTGCAACTTCATCAGCCAGATTGGCGCTTGAAAGGCTTTCTTCAAGAATTGTTATTGCTTCTTCAGTATTTCCTTCGTTAGCGAGCTGAATAGCTTTTCTGATTACTTCATTGTCTGTAGTTGCAGCCGTTTCATTTGCACTTCTGTAATTGTCATATTCTATCCAGGAAAGAGGTTCCAATCCATCATTTGCTACATTAGTAGAAGTATAATTCATTACGCCAACTACTCCGATAAACAGCGCTATTGCAGCTGCAATTCCATAGTTCGCATACTTACGTAACCGCCTGGTTGGTGCGTCTCCTTTGGCAGAACGTTCTTTTTCAATAACTGCTTTTAAATTCGCTACACTCTTTGTGTAGTCTAAATAATATTCATCCTGGATTAGTTCTGCCCATAAATCGTCAATTCCTTGCTCATCGAGCATACCATTAACGTAAAGATCAACCTTTCTCTCAAGGTCTTTATTAAAATTGCTTTCTATCATGTCCGTATGTTTGAAATTGTTTGAAATATCAATTTCGGTAAGGAATTATTCTATTTTAAAGAATTCGGAGCCACGAACTGCACTGCAAGGATCTGAATCTATACCCGTAATTCCAGCAACAAAAGTATAATACCCTTTTTGATGTACTTTTTTTGCACCACTCTCAAAGAGTTTGTTGTTACGCTTTTGTTACACATTTACCGATTTTTTTTTGAAAACTTTACACTTCAAATTATTTAGAAGAACAACTTGTTCCTCGCTTACAAAGAGTATTTACAACTTAGAATATTTCATTAGAAATGATTAATAAACAGGCTTTCAAACTGATTTTACTAATCTTAGCACCACTGATTTTGATTAGTTGCTCCAAACAATCATCAACCTCCATATCAGGAACCATAGATTATATTGGTGATGCAACAATGGTGATAGAGAAAATCCCCCTTCACTATAAATACTCACTTAAAGAACAGATCATAGTCGATGTTGAAGAACAGACATTTGAAGAATTAATAGAAACAGATACACCTCAAATAGTTTGGTTAATAATCCAGGATACAAGATACCCTATATATTCAGAACCTTCGGAAACGATAGAATTAACTATCAATCGGGCAGCTTTTCCATTAGAAGTGGGGTTAACCGGTGCCGGTTCCGGCGCTAATGCTATCTACCAGGAATTCCTGAAGCAAACAAATGGGTTACAAGCAGCAATTACCCGGGAAATGGACAAATTTAAGGTAGGAGAGCAGAACAACGCCCTTCAGTTAAGTGCTCAGAAACTGGCTTTCGCAAAAGAATACCTGAAGGATACCCCTTTTCATGATCTATATCTTCGCACCATTGGTGAAGACTATGTAATTCGAATCAGAGCTGTTGAATATTCCGCACGACATTTTGAAGGATATGATGTTGATTCTGAACGCCAGGCTATTTTAGATGAAGCTGCCCAAAATGGGTTTTTTACTTTAGAATCTTTGAAAGCACAACGAGCCGGGATTCGTGATTTCACTCACTACTATGCAAGAACTTTTGGTATATATGATGATGTTGTTGAGGAATACCAGATGAATCTTGCGGAATACGATATCAAACGTATTGCCTATGCGCAGTTAAATGAGAAACGACTTCAGGTACTGGAACGCATTACCGAACCAAAGGCAAAAGCTTACGCTGAGCTTTTTTTACTGGTTGAAAGATTAGGAGAGATTCCCTTTAAACAAGCGGAACCAACTTATTATGAATACCTTGAAAAAAACCAGATGTATCCGGAATACACAGAATTCGCTACTTATTTCTATAATCAAATTAAGTCGGTTTCACCTGGTCAACCCGCGGTTCCGTTTTTACTACCGGATATTGAAGGAGAACTTTACAGTATGGAGGATTTCAGAGGAAAATTTGTACTACTTGATTTCTGGGCAGGATGGTGCCAGCCTTGTCTGGAAGAATTCCCAATTATGAGAGAAATCTATAATACTTATTCCCGGGATGAGCTTGAAATTATTGGAATTTCGAATGAAATAGACAGCCTGGTTTGGGTGCAGGATTTAAATCGGTTTCAAAACCCCTGGATTCAATTATATAGCGGTGATGGATTTGATGAAAAAACTTTTAAAGCATACAAAGGTGGTGGAATTCCTTTTTATATTCTGGTAGACCCAGATGGAAACATTGCCCGATATAACGACATGCGTCCGTCTTTTAACTTCACCCAGGTATTCGATAGTTTGCTGATCGAGTACCAACAATAAAATCATCATTAGAATGAAGCATTTGTTACCGGTTATAGTACTGGTTTCCCTTTTAGCTTGCTCTGCTAAGCCTGTAGAAGAAACTTACCAAACTAAATATACAAACCAGGATTTAGGCCAATTGTTAGTGGTTGGTTTCCGGGGAGCTGAAATCAATTCGGATTCAAAAATTGTCCGGGACTTCAAAGAATTGAACCTTGGAGGAGTGGTTCTATTCGATTATGATGTTGAAACTGAGTCCTATGGTCGAAATATTGTGGATGCAAATCAGTTGCTGAAACTGAATAGTGCATTAGTTGCTTATTCCCAAACGCCACCTATCATAGCCATCGATCAGGAAGGTGGACGGGTTTCGCGCCTTAAAGAGCGTTATGGATTTCCCAAAACTGTTTCTGCTCAATACCTGGGAATGGTTGACCGCGAAGACACAACCAAATATTATGCACGCTCTGTTGCTCAGGAATTTATGGTAGTTGGGGTGAACACCAATTTCGCTCCTGTAGTAGATTTAAACACGAACCCGGAAAACCCGGTTATCGGAAACTATGAGCGAAGTTTTTCTGCAGATCCGGAAAAAGTTACGGAGCATGTCGGCTATGTACTCGATGAGTTCGACAAAGAAGGGATCCTAAGTGTCTTGAAACACTTTCCAGGCCATGGCAGCTCTACAGAGGATTCCCATTTTGGTGTTACAGATGTAACCAATACCTGGGACAAAAGTGAGCTCCAACCTTACAAAGAACTTTTTGAAAACCGAACGATTCATGCTGTTATGACTGCTCATATCTATAACGCAAATATTGATTCCGTTTGGCCAGCTACCCTTTCTCCGGCTACAATTAATGGTATCCTAAGGGATTCGCTCGGCTTCAATGGAGTAGTATTTTCTGATGATATGCAAATGGAGGCTATTCGGGCAGAGTATGGCCTGGAAACCACCATCGAACAGGCATTAAATGCAGGAGTAGATATTCTGGTTTTTGCGAACAATTTAGTGTACGAGGAAGATATTGCTCACCGGGCGGTAAACATCATGCAAAAGCTTATTTCAGAAGAAAGAATAAGTGAAGCAACTGTTGACAGTGCCATTGCCAGAGTGGGGCGCTTAAAAAAGAATGTTATTGAGGATCTCTGTACATGCCTGACCTTCTGAGACCTGAGTTGCTTAGACACACAGAAGCCTATGTTCGTAAAAAACTGGAAGGAGAAGGAACGGGCCATGATTGGTGGCATATTCACCGGGTCAGAAATACTGCAATAAGCATTGCAAAGGAAGAGAATGCAGATCTTTTTGTAGTTGAATTGGCCGCATTGCTTCATGATATAGCTGATCATAAATTTCATGATGGAGATGACACAGTTGGACCAAGAGTAGCTAAGAATTGGCTCGAATCATTAGGTATTGAGCAAGAAATCATTAATCATGTCTGTGAAATTATTAAAGATCTTTCCTTTAAAGGTGCAGGCGTTGAAACTCCCATGAGAACCCTGGAAGGCAAAGCTGTACAAGATGCAGACCGGTTAGATGCGATTGGAGCCATTGGCATTGCCAGGGCTTTTGCCTATGGGGGGCATAAAAATCGAGAACTATACAATCCTGAAATTCCTCCAAACAAGCATAACTCATTCGAAGCATATAAAAAGGATACTGGCCCAACTATCAATCACTTTTATGAAAAACT
>JAKSCW010000438.1 GCA_022360375.1 Balneolales bacterium | reverse complement strand
GTTTTTAAACTAGAAGAACGATAACAATGATCTACCTGGATTACGCGGCCACTACCCCAATGAGCGAACAAGCTGCAAAGGTGTATGCAGATGTTGCTACAAAATATTATGGCAACGCAAGTAGCTTGCACGACATTGGTTCCAACGCGAAACAGATTATGGAAGCATCACAGAAAGTAATCGCTCAAGCGATGAATGCGAATCCAAAAGATATCTACTTCACTTCAGGTGCTACGGAGTCAAATTTTTTGTCGATCCAGGCCTTAGTAGACGGCTCAAAAAAAGAAGCGAAGCGAATCATTACCAGTAAAACAGAACACTCTTCCGTACTGAATGTTTTTAGCAAGTTGCAAAGCCAGGGGTATACAATTGATTGGGTTCGGGTTCATGAAAATGGGTTGATTGACCTTGATCACCTGAAGGAGTTGGTGACTGAAGAAACGGCACTCGTTTCCATCCAACATGTAAATTCGGAATTGGGAGTAATCCAGCTCATTTCAGAAATCGGCGCATTCCTAAAACAAAAAAACGTGCTTTTTCATACAGATGCGGTACAAAGTTTTGGGAAGATACCAACCGATGTACAAGCGTTGAATGTAGATGCATTGTCTGTT
This sequence comes from Balneolales bacterium, assembly GCA_022360375.1. Classification (GTDB taxonomy): domain Bacteria; phylum Bacteroidota; class Rhodothermia; order Balneolales; family Balneolaceae; genus HXMU1420-13. Next base: position 10,875 of record JAKSCW010000438.1, on the reverse strand, counting down.
TCGGCCCATAAGTTGTACGGCCCAAAAGGGATGGGGGCAGTTTGGATCCACCCTGAGACAGAGTGGAAAGCGTATTTTGAAGATGAAAACACTCGCCAAAAACTGAAGCATGGCACCGATAATGTTCCTGGAATAGCTGCTTTTGCCACCGCAGTAAAGGAAATTCAGCCATCAATAGATTCCGAATATACCCGGATTACTGCCTTGAGGAATATGTTCATCCAAAAACTGAAGGAACTTGAATTTGAAGTCATCATTGAGGGCACTCCGGAATTTCAACTCCCTCACATTTTGGGGCTGCGGTTTCCAGGAATGGAAGGACAGTTTTTTATGCTGGAATGTAGCCAGGCTGGAATAGGTATTTCTACAGGAAGTGCGTGCCAGGTAGGGAGTGAACTTCCTAACAGGACAATGACTGCAACTGGCAAGAATGTACAGGAAGCCCGGGAGTTTGTGCGAATTTCCTTCGGAAAACATGTAAAAGAAGATCATATAAAGGAGATTATTCCTAAAATACACACTATCTTAAAGCGTCATTTCGATAGGGTTCACCGACCTTTGGTAAATCAATAAGTAAATCATATCCATGAAGAAAACAGTACACTTTTTCTTGTTCTCAATAATTTTGCTGTCAACAACATTTTGCCAGAAAGCTGAGAGCACAAATACGAATACCTCTGAACCAGTATCTTCGGTAGCTGTTGACCAGGTTTCCCCGGAAATAACAGCCAAAGTTACCGTTGTCAAATACAGTGATTATCAATGCCCTGCGTGTGCACACTATTATTCATATGTGAAACAACTAAAGCAGGATTTTGGAGACGATGTTCACGTTGTAACTAAACATTTTCCTTTAAACCAGCATCCTTATGCACAAGTTGCATCTAGGGCAGCCGAGGCTTCAAAAAAACAGGGTAAGTATAACGAGTTCCATGAATTGATTTTTGCAGGTCAACAGCAATGGAGCCAGGGAAACGCTGAGGCCATTTTTATCGGGTACGCCCGGTCACTCGATATGGATATCGATATGTTTACAGCAGATATGAATTCCGCAGATATGAACCGGATTGTGGTTGCAGACCGCAGAGAAGGCATCGAGATGGGTGTAAATTCTACACCAACCTTCTTTATAAATGGAAATAAAATTGAAAACCAGAATTCATACGAAGAGTTTAAAACAATCGTAGAAAGCTATATGGATTAATTCCTCTTTGTTTTGTTGAAAGGGTTTCGGTTCTTTGAGTCGAAACCTTTTTTATTTCGGGGAATGAAAGAAACCAAACATGTTGAATCGGGAGTATGCTTAAACTGTGGTAGCAGTGATGTTAAAAAATACTGCTCGAATTGCGGTCAAAAGTTTCAACCTACGAAACAGCCTCTCCGGATTTTTCTGCAAGATGCAGTTGAAACCTTATTCAATGTAGACAGCCGTTGGTTAAAAACGCTAACGGATCTCTTTTTTAAACCGGGTAAAGTCACTAAAGAATACATTGAGGGTAAACGTGCTACGTATTTGCCCCCAATAAGAATCTACATTTCAATAAGTATATTCTATTTTATAGTTATAAGGCTAACCGGAGGCAATCAGATATTTCTTATAAACTTTGGAGATAGTGAGGGAAACCTTTCACAAATTGCAGAATTTATAAAATATGCTTTGTTTTTTTTGGTGCCAATATTTGGTGCAATCGTTCAGCTGTTTTATAGAAAGCGAAAAGCCTATTATGTAGAATATCTGATCTTTGCATTGCATATCCATTCCATATGGTTCATGTTATTAATTGTGGAACATTTAGCAATTTGGTTTGAGGTAAATTTTGCTAATTCAATGGTAGAAGCCATAGCTTTTGTAATAACAGGTTTTACGCAAATAGGTACATTTGTTTATTTGTTGATGTATTTGAAAAGAACCTTTAGCACCAAATGGTTGGGTGCGCTGGGTAAATCTATGGGCATTTTATTTTTATATATGGTTAGTTTTTTAGTGCTGATTATTCCCTTTTTAACATTTTTTTCTTCTGAATAATGATCAAAGAATTTTTAGGAAAAACCCCACACATTCATTCAACGGCATTTGTTGTAAAAAGCGCTGATATCATAGGAGATGTAACTATCGGTGAAGAAAGCAGTGTTTGGTTCAATGTTACTATCCGGGGGGATGTGAACTGGATAAAAATCGGGGATCGCTCAAATATTCAGGATAACGCTTGCATTCATGTTATGAATCAAACCGGGCCAACATTAATTGGAGATGAAGTGACCATTGGTCATGGGGCAGTAATTCACGGCTGTACGATTTATGACCGGGTACTTATTGGCATAAACGCAACCGTTTTGGATGAAGCCGTGGTTAAATCGGATGTGATTATTGCAGCAGGCACGTTGGTTCCCCCGAACAAAACACTGGAAAGTGGTTATCTGTATATGGGCTCTCCTGCAAAACCAGTTCGAAAACTTTCTGAAGAAGAAATAGAGTCCATCCGGACGTATTCACAGAATTATGTAAAATATAGCCGGGCCTACCAGGGAAAAGATGTGTACGAAAGCAATCCATTTTACAATCAAGAGCCTCAATAATCAGGGATAGTGAACATGCACATTTTCCTAACTCCCAGCTAATGTCAGGAATTTATCTCCATATTCCATTTTGTAAACAAGCCTGCTCGTATTGCGATTTCTATTTCGTAACCCAGCGCCACCAAAAAAAGGAATTTGTTGGCCGTTTGATAAAAGAAATAAAGTCTTATTCCGATTCCAGGTTCACGCAAGAAAAGGTAGAGACCATTTATTTCGGGGGAGGAACTCCCTCACTGCTGGAAGCTGGAGAAATAGAGCAGATTCTGAATGCAATTTTCCAAACATTTGATTTAGAGCTGAAGGAAGTAACGTTGGAAATGAATCCTGATGACGTGACTAAGGCATATCTTCAGGATATTCATGCCGCGGGAATAAATCGTGCAAGTATGGGGGTTCAAACATTCAATGAAAGCCTTTTGAAGTTTATGCACAGGGCCCATACTTCAGGGGAAGCGCTCCATTGTCTGGAGCTTCTGGCGAATTCCGAGTTTGAGAATTTTACGGTAGATTTGATCTACGGCAATCCGGATCAAAGTCTTGAAATGCTGGAGAGGGACATCGATCAGGTTTTGAAATTTAGCCCACCACATGTTTCCGCTTATTCTTTGACCATAGAACCTAAAACCCGGCTTGGTAAACAACTTGAACTGGGGCGCCTGATTCCAGCCGGAGACGAGGACGTAGCGAAACACTTTGACATGATTTCAGAAAAACTCGGAAAGGCGGGGATTCAGCACTATGAAGTAAGCAATTTTGCCAAACCCGGAAAAGAAGCACTACATAATTCTGCGTATTGGAATCATAAAAATTACCTGGGATTTGGCCCGGCTGCGCATTCTTTTTGGTGGGATGAAAACAATCTTTCAGCAAAAAGATGGAGTAACGTCAGAGATTTGAAGGGGTACATCCTGCAAGAGCGTTTTTCAAATGAAATTGAAGAAGAACTTGATATATCCACATTATTTGAGGAAAAGTTGATGCTGGGGCTCAGAACAGTGGAAGGGGTGAATACCTTTGAATTATCAAAAAAATATGATGCTGAATTATCTCAGAAACAGCTCGAGTATCTACAAATGAGGCAAAAAGAAGGAAAAGCCATAGTGGATGAGACCGGGTTCAGGCTCACTGAAGAAGGCCTTAAAATATCGGATGCAATTGTGCTGGATTTGATTAGCCTTTAACGCATTGTTTCATACCAGTCAGCCGCTTTAATGTACGCATCATACTGAGTATCATTTCCTGCATTCTGGTATGCTTCTGCAACATAGCGGGCTGCTTCCGCTAATCGTGTATAGTCTTCCGGGCTTGGATTATCAGCGGTACCCTCCAACTCCGGGATATTCAACTGGATATTTGGGAGGATTAAATCAGGGTTGTTTGCGGTGGTATAATTGGCCTGGAAAATAAGAGGCCATAATCGGGTATTACCATATGTTTGGCGGGCTATTTCATAAATCCATACCCCAGAGTTTACAGAATACGTAGTTGCAAAGGTTGCTGGGATATTCTGCACAACTGGAGTTGTATTTTCTATGGGAATGGTTTCATTGGATACTTCAGAAAGGTCGGCGTTTTCCTGAACCATCGGAATAACTACAGAATCTTCATCATAAATCTCTGCTGATTCCCGGGTGTCATCTTCAGTAGTGATAGCAGGGCTGGAAGTATTTTCAGCAGAAGTGGTTGATACAGAAATCGGAGGTTGTTCCCGGATGGTGAAATACCAAACACTTATAACCCCAATGGCTAAAACTACTAACACAGCGACAATTGCCAGGGGCGAAAAATTGGTGGACTTTCGTTCAGGACGTCTTTTAAGGGCAGAAGGTGTTTTTTTAGTGGATTCCTTCTCTCCTTCTTCAAGCTCAGAGGTTTGTTCCTGTTCCTCTTCGATATCCATTAGTTCTTCAAACGGATCTTCTTCCGGTGTTAAGCTAACATCTTCATCAGCTTCCGGCTCAGTTTTTTGGGGGGACGAAGCCAGAGTTTCATCAACTACTTCGGCTTCGAGATGGGCAAATTCCTGATTCACACTTTTTTCAAGTGCCTTATATGGAGTAAAAGAAAGACGTTTATGTTCCGGGATTACGATTTCTTCACCAGTTCTTGGGTTGATACCGGTTCGGGCAGCAACATCAACCACATTGAAGCTTCCGAAATTTGTAATGGCCGATTTCCCATTATCCCGGGTTTCTTCAAGTACATAATCAACTAATTTGGTAATAAAATCATTAGCCTGTTCCTTTGAAATCCCGTTCGTTTCAGCAAGTTCCGATACAATTTCAGAGAAGGTGATTTTAGTGCTCATAGCCCACCCCCACTGAGCTCTTCCTTAACATTGGTACTTTGCGAGTATTGAACTACTTTTTTCTTAGGTAGCTGAATCATCCCCTTATAATGGGGATTGTAGGTTTTATAGCTTTCACGAATTCTTGAATGAAAACTTCCTAAGCGAGGAAGTGTGAATCCGGTATCGTTGGAAAGATGTGAAGTTAGAATACTTACAAATGAGTCGTATATCTTTTCTGTTTCAGTTTGTGTTAGCCCAAGTTGTTCACTTAAGCTCCTTACGACGTCTGTTTTACCCATGCGAAGCCATTTAATTAGCGAAATAAGCAATATTCCTTTGAAAGAATCAACTGCTATAGATTTCGCACAAAGTAGCGATAATTTTTTTCACATAAATTTAGTTTATCAAAGTCGTATGGATACGTATTATTCCTGCAATGAATAAATCTGTTGAACATCTTTTATCTGAAAGCATTGATTATGCTTCTTTGAAGCCGCCTGTAAGTATGGCTTTGGTAGATGCTTTGCGCGAATATGTCCGTATTACCAATTCGGAAGATAAATGGATGCTCTCCAGGTTTGTGATACCCTACAATCAGGTACCAGAGTTAAGAAAATTTGCTGACCGCAGATATCGGTTAAAAGGCCCGCTAAACCTGTGTATTTTTGGGCCAATCGTTAACTCTCTTCACGAGTTTAAGAATACGATTCTGAATATTGAGAAAGATATCCTTTCTGCTCATTCAGGTTTTCCTGGTGAGGTAAGAACAAATGTGCTTGAACTTGCGCTGCCCACAATTAGTGTGGAAAGTTTAAATCCTGAGGAATTGGTAAAAGCGATAGAAGCTGTGGTAACCACTTCCGCCGATTCCCGGTTACTCCCTCACCGTGTGTATTTCGAGATTCCGGGCCAGGACATTGAAGTTGAAACTGCGAAAAAAATCATAAAAGTAATCGCAGTTCACAATAAATCGGTATTAAAAAGAAAAATTGATAACTACCTGTTCTCCGGGTTAAAGATAAACTGTACACCGCCACCTTCCACTGAGTTCCTTGCAGAGGTAATGCTGTATGCCCGTGATGCAAACGTAGCCATCAAGTTTGCGGGTCATAATATTCGTTCGTTCTCAACCTATGATTATACCTCAAATGAAAGAGTATTTGGGTTTATAAACATCTTTATGGCAGGGCTGTTAGCATATACCCAGGACTTAACAGTTCAGGAAACTGTAGAAGTTTTGACGGAAAACAATCCATCCAATTTTATTTTTAAGGACGCATTTATAGCATGGAGAGAATTAGCGGCACCCATGTTGGAAATCAAGATGCTAAGAATGCTTTCAATTACTTCCTTCAATCTGACGGATTTTGAGTCTCCATTACATGGATTGAAAGAGCGCTCTATTTTATGAGCATTATTTTTCGGGTGAACGTACGCAAAGGGGTATCTATAATCAGGAAATATACCCCGGAAGCAATACTGGAACCATCAACAACCAGGTTTGTAATTCCTTCAGGAACCTGGCCATCATAGGAAGTTTGAACATGCCTGCCTAGTATGTCGTAGAGATTGGCAGTAACAGTTAACTCGGTTGGGGAACTGATTCTTACATTTGTATATCTGCTAAATGGGTTGGGGAAATTTTCGGTAATTTCAATTTGGTCTTCCAGTGAATACTCTCCAAATTGAAAGGAATACGTGTGGCTACTTTCATAGCTACTATTCACAACTATCAATCCCAGCTGGTCAATATCTGCCCAATTCCACACAGCCTCATAGCTGCCTGACAAGGAGGCACCATTTCCTTCAACGAACGCTACCTCATAATTTCCATTGTTAAAGTACGCTATAAGGCCAAACAGAACTTCGGAAGTGCTCATTTCATAATCAAATTTAACAAAGCCAGTAGATGGTGTGCTTAGATCAACCGCGTAATATCTTGCCGATGTTCTTACCTGGGTAGCAATAATATCGCGGGTATTGGTCGACAGGTCTGTTATGGTTTCAGTTAAATTTGGACCTGGATAGAACGCGCTTTCATCAAATCCATATCCAGGCAACACGAATCTTGAATCAGTGGCAAAGTGCCACATATAGGATTCGAGCACAGACCGTTCATAAGACTCTCCACGATCAATTACCGCATCCTCAACGGCTTCTAAATAATCTAATGAAGGGTTGCTATCTATACGTTGCCAAACTTCGGGCCAAAAGAAGCTATCGAAACGTTCTTCAAAGTAAAGTGCCCAGGTAATATCCTCATATGAACCAGGAATTAAACTTGTGGATGGGGATGCAAAAAGATCTGATGAAAAATCGGTAATGTAATTGTAATAATCATTTACCTGGTCGTAAACCACTTCTTCATACAAGGTGGCGTCCATTTCCAGCCATCTGTTCGGGTCTCCCTGCCAGCCACTTTCCACAAATTGAATGGCATGTTTAAACTCATGGGCTATCGTAACACGAACTGCCCCGTATTGATCGCCGTCCGGGTCATCATTGGGCGGGAACCCTACAAAATCATTTTCTACATAGATACATGTGCCAGAAGCAGGGATACCCCCGCAAGATGCACTTGAAGTTGTAGTGAAACCATAAACCCCCATATCCTCAACAAATATATCATAGACTGAGCCAGATGGAATGGGATCAGAATACCCTAAAGTAAGTATCTGAAGATTGTAAGAAGAATCAGCAGCAGCTGCTAGCTCATCGATATAATCAGGCACTCCATTAATGTTACTATCATCCTGGGGTACGGCATGGATTCCATCCGTTTCATAGGTAATCCGGAACTTTCCTCCGGGGGTTATATAAGTTTGTGTGGGAAGCAATTTATTCCTTACAGGACGGAGCCTTTCGATTGCATTCAAGGCCTCTTCTGATAAGGAGTCCTCATTAGCTTCTATCATCGCATATAACGGGGTAACACATTTCAGGTGATTGTGATCACCGGAAGCCTCAAATTTCTGAAGTAATTCAATTTGTCGAACTATGGCCTCGTTTACATCAATTTTCCCATCATAATATAGTTCCTGGACTTGAGTAATAGGGTGGGCCTCTTGTGCAATCAATTCCCGGGCAGAAAAAAGAAAAAACCCAAAAATGAATAGGGCAGCACAAAATCTATTTGGGCAAAGAAGCGTCTTTTTCAATGAATTTCCGTAATTTTTATGCTATTAACGATTTGGAAAACACCCTAGTCTATTTGAAGTTAGAAGATGTATCAAGTTATACTTTATTACAAATTTTCCCCAATTGAAGAAGTAGAAAGATTCTGTAAGTACCATAAGAATTTTTGTAACGAACTGGGTATAAAAGGGCGCATTTATATTTCCGGTGAAGGAATTAATGGCACAGCAGCAGGAACCCCTGAGCAAATTGAAGTCTACAAAAATTACTTACGGTCGTTGGAGGGATTTGAGGACACCGAGTTCAAGGAAGATGAATGTGAGTTCATCCCGTTCGCAAAATTAATCTGCAAAATTCGGGAAGAAATCGTTTCCATCCATCAGGAAGGTGTTGATCCTAAGGAGGGAGGCCGGCATCTGCAGCCAAATGAATGGCGCGATGTAATGGAATCGGGAGAGGATTATGTGATGATCGATGTCCGGAATAACTATGAATCGAAGGTGGGACATTTTAAAGGGGCAGTACTTCCTGATTTGAAAAACTTCTATGATTTTCCTGAATGGTTAAAAACCGCGGATATTCCCAAAAACAAAAAAGTACTGATGTACTGCACGGGAGGTATTCGTTGTGAGAAGTTTTCGGTTCTTATGAAAGAAGAGGGGTGGGAAGATGTAAACCAGCTCCATGGTGGAATTTTGAATTATGCAAAGAAGGAGGGCGGCGAACATTTCGAAGGAAAGTGTTTTGTATTTGATGATCGCCTGATTGTGCCTGTGAACCCGAAAGCCCTGGAACCAATTGCACGTTGCGAAATTACCGGAAAGCCCGCCGATACGTATGTGAATTGTGCCAATATGCAGTGCAATAAGCTTTTTGTTTGTTCGGAAGAGGGAGCACATATTATGGAAGGATGTTGCAGCGAAGAATGCAAACAAAGTGAATATCGCCGGCCATTTGATCCTGAAAATGCCTTCAAACCATTCAGAAAATGGTATAACTATTTTGGTGATGACTTCAAACAACGGGCTGTTTAATTCATCGGACCAAACTTCCCGAAAGGTACGGTTAGTAAAGCCGTACCCGATTACTCATCAATTTCGCCCTGACCAGGAATTTGTGGGTAAAACCTTGCTGGAAATGATGTCCGCTAAGTTTCCTTTCAACCCGAAAGAAGAATGGAACAGACGCATCAAACTTGGTCGTGTTTTTGTGGATAAGGGAGAAGTGGCACCGGATTTTGTTCTCCAGGAACATCACTCGGTATTCCATCACAACCCTAAAGTAGTAGAGCCAAGTGTGCCGGATGAGGTGAAGGTGATTGAAGAACAGGAAGAATACCTCGCGGTATTTAAACCGGCACCTATGCCGATGCACCCCGGTGGGCGTTACAACAAAAACACATTGATGGAAATCCTGAAGGAAATGAGATTCGAAGACCTGCGGATTATTCACCGGCTGGATGCGGTAACTTCCGGTTTAGTGCTTTTCGCCAAAACCAAAGAATTTGCAAAACGGGTTACCGAAGAATTCACTGCCGGAAACGTAAAGAAAGAATATCTGGCATTGGTTTCGGGACGGCCAATACGGAACAAAAAGAAAATTGAATCCAGAATTCGTCGAAAGCATGGCTTTGTATTCGAAAGCGGTGATCTGGATTCAGGGCAACTGGGAATCACTAAGTTCAGGGTACTCAGGCGATACAGGGATTCCAGCCTGATTCGATGTAAACCTGTTACCGGGCGAACGCACCAAATCCGGTTGCATTTGGCTGAATGGGGCTATCCCATTATAGACGATCCTATTTATGGCCCGGATGGTGATGTTTCCAGCAAAAAAACCCAAAACGTGGGAATCTCACTGGTGAGTTCGAAGCTGAAAATTGATGCCTTGAATATCGAATTGGAAATTGGGGATTATGAGTTTTTGAATTGAATCGAAGCAGTTCGAAAAATCCAAGTCATAATTCCTGATTCCCAGCAGGTTCAAAGAAAGCCCTTGCAATCGCGGCAAATTGTTTCGGTTTGTCCAGGAAAGCGTAGTGCCCAGCATCTTCAATCACTACCAGTGCCGAGTTTTTAATCCCCTGCTCGATACGTTCAGCCTGGTAGATAGGTGTGGCATCGTCATTTCTTCCCCAGAGAAGCAGGGTTTCGTGTTCAATTCCGGGAAGATATCCCTCCAGATGTTCGGTCACAGATTTTACAAACGTACCGCGCATCACTCCGGAAAGTTGGGAATAATCGCTGGATCCAAGACTCTTCCAGGCCTTTGTTTTACGGAGCCAGGTTAAGGCTCTTTTGCGAAGAGGATTCGGTAAAATCATGAAAGGAGCTTTCAGGGTTTTAGCCGTGTACTTTCGAACATAGAATGTAAACGAACGCTTTGGCTTCATTCCGGCACCACCGGTAATCAATACTTTTTGAATAATCTGCTTGCCTTTGGGTCGGTTTAACAGCTTCAGCATAATACGTGCACCGAAAGAATGTACCAGAACATCAATATGATCATCTGGTAATTTTGAAATAAATGATTCTACCATATCGGTATACTCATCGATGCCCCATTCCTTTTCAGGCTCATCCGACTCACCAAAACCGGGCAGGTCGAGCACGTAACTGGAGCGGATATCAGCTAAACTCTGGGCAATAGGCATCATTGCTCTCCGGCTGCTTCCCCAGCCATGAAGCACAAGCATGGCTTTTCCGGTACCGGCCACTTCATAGGCAATCTGTTGGTTGTTATATGTGAAATAGTGTGTGCTACTCATGATTTCAATGAAACCAAACTTCCTAACTCTGGCCTTCGAAAACAAGTTGACTTCTAAGAAATTCTTTACCTTATTTGTTCAATAATAATTACTAGTTATGAGTAAG
>JAKSCW010000395.1 GCA_022360375.1 Balneolales bacterium | reverse complement strand
TCAAGAAGAAGTGCCTGAGAGGCATCTCCGAGTTCTAATCTCATCCTCACACGTTGACCCCGCCGGATTCCTGATGGAGGTTCATTCACAAATTCCATATCCACTTCAAACTGACCGTTAGTAATCACAGGAAATACTTTCGTGATTTCCATTTGATGAGTTTCACCTGCAAATTCAAAAGAACCCCGAAGCCCGGTTGTAATTCGTGAAAGGTGGAATTCATCCACATTTACCCTCACCTTAAAATTGTCCAGCATGTCAACCTGGCCAATACGTTCACCTTGAGATATAGATTGGCCGGGTTGCATTTCTATGGTTGTAAGCTGGCCATCAAGGGGGGCTGTGATTATAAGGTTATCGAGAATTCGTTGTACAGCATTCAGGCTTCTCCACATCCGTTCCTCAGACTCATCCAATTGCTGGAGTTGAGAAACGGTTTGAATGGAGTCTTTTAAAAAGGATTCGTAAGTGAGTGCATACCTCTTTTCCTCGTATTCATAATTCTCTTTCGCAGCTTCAAAATCCTGTAAAGAAATTAAATTATCGTCATAAAGGCGTTGTGCACGTTCATACTGGGGTTTAAGTACATTCAGCTGAAATTCGGCATTCGCTAATTGTTCTTTAATATTCAGGCTGTTTTGTTCAAGGTTTAAGCGCGAATTCCGGACATTGTTAATTTGATCGTATAAACTTGCTTCCTGATTGAGTACAGAAAGCTGAAGATTGGAATTGGTGAGCACTAAAATGGTGTCTCCGGGATTTACCATAGTTCCGGATTCCAGGGTTACCTGCTGAACAACCCCACCTTCAATAGCATCTAAGAAAATAGTACTTATTGGTTGTACGGTTCCTGTAACCTGGATGAATTCCTGGAACTCATCCACTCTGACTTCCGAAATAGTCAGCCGCTCTTGATCTACATTTAGCGTTGATTTGAATTCAGCAAACATGAAGCTGTAAAGAAAGAAACCCACGATGGCAGTAACCAGAACCAACCCAATGATTCGCTGTGGAGTCCATGTTTTCTTCTTAATTTTTTTGTCCATTCCCATGGTTTGTAAAAGGGTTCAATTTCAATTTTTGCTGGTAATCCCAACTATTGTGCCAAATCATGGGAATCAGTGTTTATGGCTTTTATTCGCAGTTTTGTGGCATCTCAGTGTTCATTTTGATACACTTGGTGTACGGAATCGGACAGTAATACCGGGCACAGGCTCGTAAAATAAACAAGTGTAAGTCCGGTATGGTCTTTGCGAATAGGTGCTGTAAATAAACGGATAACTGGATGAACGCAGAAGAAGGAAAAATTTTAGTAGTTGATGATGACGGGGATGTACTACAGGCAGCCCGGCTGTTCTTAAAACAACACCTTTTCTCAGTTGAAACAGAAAAGGATCCAAAGTCACTACCTACACTACTAAAGAATAATGACTACGATCTGATCTTACTGGATATGAATTTTACCGAAGATGTAAGCAGTGGGGAAGAAGGCTTTTTTTGGCTCCGGAAAATTTTAGAAACAGATCCTTCTATCGCAGTTATTCTTATTACTGCTTATGGTGATATTGATAAAGCCGTTAAAGCGGTAAAACAGGGCGCTACTGATTTTGTATTGAAACCCTGGCAAAATGAAAAACTCCTGGCTACAGTTTCCGCTGCCCTTAAGTTAACCAACTCCAGGCGCCAGGTAGCTACACTGAAAAGACAGCAAGAGCAATTAACCAGTGAAATAGATCATCACTATCGGGATATTATTGGCAGAAGTTCAGCGATGATGGATGTATTCCAAACTATTGAAAAGGTTGCCGCCACCGATGCGAATGTATTAATTACAGGAGAAAATGGAACAGGAAAAGAATTAATTGCCCGTGCAATTCATCGCCGTTCTACCCGGCGCGAGAACATCTTTATCAATGTGGATATGGGCGCTATATCTGATAATTTATTTGAGAGCGAATTATTTGGATATGTAAAAGGCGCTTTTACAGATGCTAAAGAAGATCGGGCAGGCAGGTTTGAGGTGGCAAACGGTGGTACTCTGTTTTTAGACGAGATTGGCAATCTTCCCCTCAACTTGCAATCTAAGCTGTTAACGGCCCTTCAGAGCCGAAAAGTAACCCGCGTTGGGTCGGTTACGTCCAAACCTGTAGATATTCGATTAGTTTGTGCTACAAATCAAAGTCTGCACGATATGGTTGGTGAAGGCAGTTTCCGCCAGGATTTATTATTCCGGATAAACACTATTGAAATATTGCTTCCGCCATTACGAGAGAGAACCGGTGATATTCAGTTACTGTCTGAATATTTCGTCAAGTTGTATTCCAGGAAGTATAAAACTCCAATAAAGGAGCTAAGCCCTTCCACCGTATCAAAGCTGGAAGGGTATGGATGGCCGGGAAATGTTCGTGAACTTCAGCATGCGGTAGAAAGGGCGGTCATCCTTTCAGATGAGAACGTGCTCCAGCCCCAGGATTTTCTATTCACTAGTGAAACTCAAACATCAGAGCAGGTGCAAATTGAAGATTTCAACCTGGAAGAAGTGGAGAAAATGGTGCTAAGAAAAGCACTTAAAAAACATGAGGGGAATATTTCTAAAGCAGCAGAAGAATTAGGGTTAACCCGGGCCTCTTTGTACAGGCGCTTAGAAAAGTACGGCTTATGATTAACGGCTTCAGAGTACAAACAATTCTTAGAATTGTAGCCCTTTCTGTCTCTCTTGCGGTAATGATTTACCTGATATTTCAGACAGAATATCTGATTAGTGCAGTTTTATTGGGTATAATTATCGTACTCCAGGTTGTGGCTTTAGTAAGGTATATAGAAACCACAAACACAAAACTGGTTCGGTTTCTTGAGGCAATAAATTACAACGATTTTTCTCTCACTTTTCTGAATAAGAAAAACAAAGATACGTTTTATGAACTGGGAGAGGCGTTTAACGAAGTGATTGAAAAATTTAAAGAAGAGAGAACAAAGGGGGAAGAAAGCCATCGTTATTTGGAAACAGTGGTTCAGCACATAGGAATCGGATTGTTTTCCTACAATCAGGATGGAAATATTGAATTATTAAATACAGCCGCAAAGAGGCTGCTGAATACCAATGTTCTTCGGAATGTTATCCAGCTCAAGGATATTGATGAACTGTTATATAACTCGGTGATGGAACTGAAAAGTGGGAGTCGGACACTTTTGAACATTCAAATTGAAGCGGAGCGGCTGCAATTGGCAATGTATGCTACTGAATTCAGAATGAAAGGTGAAAATTATAAGCTTATATCTCTTCAAAATATTTCTTCAGAACTGGATGAAAAGGAAATGGAAGCATGGCAAAACCTTACCCAGGTACTTGCTCATGAAATTATGAATTCCATTACCCCTATTGCCTCCCTTTCGGATACTGTAAATACTATGTTGTTGGGGGATATTTTTGGATCAGAAAGTCCTGAACCGATTCCGGGTGAAACACTTGATGATGTGAAAGAGGCGCTTTCAACAATAAATAAGCGCAGCCTTGGATTAATGAGGTTCGTGAATTCCTATCGCAATATTACTCAACTTCCCACACCTGCATTTGAAGTAACCCCGGTTAGGGATATTCTTAAAAGAGTTTCTAATTTAATGATGGGCGAAGCAACCCGGCAGCGGGTTAATGTGCAGGTCTCAGTAGAACCGGATAGCCTCGAAGTTACAGCTGATCCTCAGCTAATTGAGCAGGCATTAATCAATATTGTAAAAAATGCGTTCAAGGCTCTTGTAGAAGTAGATCGTCCGGAATTGAGACTTAGAAGTAAAATTGATGGAAGTGGTCATGCAATTATCGAAGTGGAAGACAATGGCCCTGGAATAAAGGATTCGATATTGGATAAGATTTTTGTTCCTTTTTACAGTACCAGTAAGTCTATGGAAGTTGGGGGAGGAAGTGGGATTGGGTTAAGTCTTTCCCGTCAAATTATGAGAATGCATGGAGGTAGTTTAACTGTTACAACCACCGAACCAGGAAAAACGATATTTCAGTTACGGTTTTAAATCCTCTGCTCTTATTGTAATGAATTGTTACTTTCGGCAACAAACTTAGGAAGATCTCGTAGCTTCTTCATCTTTGATATCAAATTTTGGGCATTTTTTGAATGAATAGAACCACATATATAATAGTAATCCTTGGCATTATCGGTGCCATAGTATTCACCTTATTGAGGCCCCAGGTAGATTTTAATGCAGAAGGTTCTATACAAAAAAATGTAACAGAAATCGGCCAGGAAATGGAGAAGTTAGCCCTGCAACTAGGTTTCTCGATGGATAGCCTTGCTCTTAGTTCCATTTATCAACAGCATGGTGCCTATGTTGATATGCTTCGGGATTCGGTAGATCCAGGGTTAACCCCGGCAATGCTTAATGAACGTGGCGGCCATATTCAAGGCTGGGCAAATATAATCGGCCGGCCGGAGAGTATGAATGGGGTAATAGTGGGGGCAGCTTCACTTTTCAGATCTGCAGGCCAGTTAGAGATTATCGCGGCTAATGCAGGAAAGGTGATTCGTTTAGCCAGTAATGAGGATTTCAATAATCCTACTTTTGTGCAGGGAGATTCCCTGGAACATGTAGCAGAGAAGGTAGTTCAGGATATTTTCGGCTATCCTCTTCAGGATTATGCAAGAATAGAGAATGATATAAAACCTGAAGACTCTCTTCTTATTACCAACGAAGGACAAACGAATTTCTCAATAATACAAGATGCCGAAATTGATGAAAGTTCAGAATTTGTATTCACCTGGCAACGCCTTCCAACAGCAACACAGGGTCCCGAAGAGCTTTCGATAACTCTTGAACAAGTAATTAAAGAATTCGAAACCCCAACGGGTTTTACCACTCGTTTTGGTTATATGGTGAATGAATTCACCGCTCTGCATGAACATGAACCCATCAATTTTTTCACACCGGATGAAGCAACTGAACTCACTGGGTTTGATATTGCTTTTATTATAAGCCTGGTCCTATTAACCATTCTCATATTCGCAGTTGGAATCCAGAACATTTTTAAGGGCAAGGTTGAATGGAGACGGGCGTTGGTCATATTTCTGATCTTTTTATTGACTTTCCTGGGATGGCGAATCATTTATTATTGGAGCACTTTTGGTGACTTTTTGACAACTACTTCTACCACCATTCTTATGCTGAATAATATTCTTACGGGAATCTTAATTGCTGCTTATGGAGCAATGGCTTATATCAGTTGGGAATCGTTTGCGCGGGCTCAGGGAAATGGCCAGGTACAATTGATAGATGCCTTCTGGCAACGACGGTTTTTAGTTAAAGAATCCGGAGTGGCCATGATTAGCGGGCTCTCGATTGGGGGAATTTTATTAGGCACCTTTGCCCTGATGCTATTCCTGCAGGATAATTTTTTTATACAGCAGGATAGCCAGTTCGGGATTGGTGAAGCTAGTAATCGAATGAAAAGCATGACCATAAATATGTCTGCCTGGAGCACTTCATGGCTGGTAGGATTTGCCCAGGTTGGGTTCATATTTGGAATCATAAAAAGCTGGGTAAAAAATAACTGGATTGTATTAGTGGCTGCAGCCATATGTACCAGCATTTACATTACTGTATTAGGTCGTTTGGTTGGAGTAATGGGGGAACTGAATGAACAAATCCTCATATTTGTGGCGCTTGGAGCCATTATTGTGCTGGCCTATAAGTATTACGGAATGGTTACAGTGAACACTGCCTGGTGGGTATTCACAAGCGTAATTCTGGTCATTCCATATGTTAGTTCTCAAAGTGTAGAGCTTGCTTCTATTTCGTGGATACAAGGCGGGTTAATTTTAGTAACAGTTATTTTCGGTGTTATTGCCTACATCTATGGAATTTCTGTTTCGGAGGTAGATGAATACATTCCGGTTTATGAAGAACGTGTTGCCAACCAGCTTCGTGTAGAAAAGGAAATTGAGATTGCACGAGAAAGTCAGTACCAGCTTATGCCTGTTAAACCTCCTGTAGCAGATGGCATAGATGTACATGGATTCTTCCTTCCATCATTTGAAGTGGGAGGAGACTACTATGATTATGTGCTGGCTCATAATAGCGAAGGGAATGCCGAGGCACTGGCGATGACTGTGGTAGACGTTTCCGGAAAGGCTATGCGTGCTGCTATGCCTGCTGTATTTACAAGTGGGCTCCTTCTCGCCAAAATGAAGAATCAATCTCCGGAGCAAATTTTAACAGAAGTTTCTGAACCCATATTCAACAGGACAGATAAACGAACGTTTATAACTTGCGCAATTGCGCGGTATGATCTGAAAGAAAAACACATGGTGGTTGCTAACGCCGGGCATTGCAAACCAATTCTGAAACGTAATGGTGTGGCAGATTTTATTCAAACCCCGGACCCAAAACTTCCGTTAGGTCTTAAACCAGATACTCAGTATGGATCACACAGTTTTAAACTGAAATCAGGAGATGTGTTTTTGTTGTATTCTGATGGACTACCCGAGGCAGAAAATGATAAAGGAGAGCGTTTTGGTTTTGATGAAGTGCCACGCTTACTTGAATCTATAAATACCGAACAACTAAGTGCCCAGGAAATAGCACACGAGATTAAGCGAACCATTCAAAAATTTAGTAACTACCAATTATCTGACGATACCACAGTAATTTGCCTGAAAGTGTAACCTTTTTTCACTGACACTTTAGCACATAGGAAATGTTTGGCTCAAAATTGGTGTATCAAAGCAAAAGATCGAACAGATCAAACCTATCAACTATAAACCAAAGTTATGGCTCAAGAACCAAATGTAGAGTTCAACCTGCCCCCGCAGTTTGAACGAATTACAAAGAATATTAGGTGGATTATCATCGGGTTTTTGACTTTCGCAGCCGTGTTCTCAAGTTTCTTTACCGTAGAAACAGAGGAGGTTGGAGTAATCCTCCGGTTTGGAGAATACCAGCGGGAAGTCGCCCCCGGTTTAAATTATAAATTACCATTTATTGAATCTGTTGAACTGGTACCGGTTCAGCGACAATTAAAGCAGGAATTTGGATATCGTACCACACAAGCTGGTGTGAATTCATCGTACAGAAAAGCAGGGTATGAAGGAGAATCATTAATGCTTACCGGCGATCTTAACCTTGCTGATGTAGAATGGGTAGTGCAGTATCGAATCAATGACCCGTATAGTTACCTGTTCAGAGTTAGAAACGCTGATGAAACCCTTCGTGACGTTTCCGAGGCAGCAATGCGCCAGGTAGTTGGAGACCGGACCGTAAATGAAGTGCTAACTGTTGGCCGTGCCGAGATTGCAAGCCGAATGGAGATTATTGTCCAGGAGGTGGTGAATGAATACGAAATGGGAATCAGTATTGATCAGGTGGTACTGCAGGACGTAAATCCTCCGGATCCGGTAAAGCCTTCATTCAATGGAGTAAACGAGGCCCAACAACAACGTTCAACATTGATTAACCAGGCCCGGGCTGAATACAACCGGGTAATTCCTCGTGCTTCTGGTGAAGCCGAACAAACTATTCAGCAGGCAGAAGGATACGCTCTTGATCGTGTAAACCGTGCTCAAGGTGAGGTGGCCCGATTTAATGCTTTGTATGAAGAGTATATTAAAGCTCCGGAAGTAACTAAGCAGCGCATTTTCCTGGAAACCATGGAGCAAATTCTCCCTCAAATGGGCCAGAAGATTATTACTGATGAAGATGGCAACAGTGTAATACCATTATTGCAAATGCAAATGGATAGTGCACGAAGAACAACTACTAACCAATAACAGGAGAGCAAAAATGTCACAATTAAAAGGAATTACTGCCATTGTAGTCGGTTTGATTGCTTTTCTATTGATTAGCGATGGCGTGTTTATAGTAAACGAAACCGAACAGGTAATTATCACTCAATTTGGTAATCCGGTAGGTGAAGCAATCACAGAACCAGGTTTGAATTTTAAAGTTCCATTTATCCAAACTGCGAACTATTTCGAAAAACGATACCTGGAATGGGATGGTGCTCAAAGCGAAGTTACCACCAAGGATAAAAAATTCATTTTCGTAGATACCTATGCCCGTTGGCAAATTACCGATCCACTGGAATATTACCAGCGTTTAGGGAATGAGCGCGGAGCACAATCCCGACTTGATGATATTTTAGATGGGGAAACCCGAAACGCAGTAGCTGCTAATAATCTGGATGAAGTAATTCGTTCGACGAACAGGGTTCCTGTGGCAGACGAAGAAATCGCGGATATTGTAGAAGATTCCTTAATTACGATTTCAGTAGGCCGTGCTGCTATTCAGGATGAAATTCTTCGTCTTGCAAATGAACGGGCTTCCGATTTGGGGCTCGAGATCCTGGATTTCCGCTTCAAGCGTGTGAATTATGTAGAAGATGTTCGTCGTACTGTTTATGACCGTATGATCTCCGAGCGTAACCGAATAGCGGACAAATTCCGGTCTGAAGGCCAGGGTGAGTCTTCACGGATTAACGGGGAGAAAGATCGCGAATTACTGAGAATTCAATCCGAAGCATTCCGTGAAGCCGAAACTATTCGCGGTGAAGCCGACGCCCAGGCTGCAGCCATCTACAATGCTGCCTATAATCGAAATGCGGCAGCCCGTGAGTTGTATGCTTTTACGAAAAGTATGGAGGCTTATCGGAATACCATTGATTCAGAAACATCACTCATTATTTCTACGAATAGTGATTTCTATAAATATCTGAATTCGATTGACAACTAGAGTGTCATGTTCAAAGTTTAAAGCACAGTTTAAAGAGCTGTGCTTTTTTTTGGGGTAGTTTCTATATTTTATTTAATATTAGAAGATTTTAAGAATTAAATCTGGGAAAAATACTGTTGAGCTGGGATAAGACTAAAAAAATAGAGTATCTATTATTCGATATTACTCAGCTTATAACCATTTCTTTTCTGTTTTTTTGGTTCACGTACTCATTTGTAGCAAACTATACCCAGATTATAAAACTCATCTACTTAGTTTGTTTCCTCTTTTATTCAGGAGTCTTTATTTCCAACAAACTAGGTTTATCCTTTAGATTATCCACGTCACTTTACTACGGATTTGCTTTAGTAACTCTGGCCTTTGCCTGGTTGCCTGCAGGAGGAATTTCTGGCATGGTTATGCACATGTTTTTCCTTGTGTTCATTTCCGGGTTGCTGGTTCTTCCAATTGGGTCTTTTTTTTTTT